>NZ_JBWNMZ010000018.1:0-29611 GCF_056435145.1 Ignicoccus sp. | reverse complement strand
CCATGAAAAGATATAAGGGGGTTAAGAAATGAGAATAGTAATGGTACGGTTTCGAATATAGCGTGTTCCCACGGGCTCAATGAGGAAAATGGAAATGAGGAGTGAGAAAAAGTTGATTATTTGTAATGCTAACGAGGAACTCGGAACAGAAGGTTATTATGTAGGCAAGGTTCCAGAGTGTGCTCTTCGGGCTCCGCGCAAAGGTACGGGACTCGTCCATTGACGTCCTGGACGACCTTGAAGGAGGAAGGCCGAGCGGGGTTTTCCGCCTCTATTACGTTCAATCTGTTCGATAGAGTCTTCGGACGCTGTCAGTCCTCAAGGTATTGAATCCCATAACTCCTAGCCTTTCTCGTCGTTATCCTTATTCTCGTAAAATGACGTAATGCGGTGCGAGATGGAAACAAACAATTGCCGATCTGACGCTTCAACGGCGGTTGGGGAGCGAGGAAGAGCAAAGGTGTCCTCGTCGGAGCTCCCGGACGCGTTTCGTGACGCTCAACTGCGTGCGTGGACGCGGGGAGGGAGTGAAGGAACGCAAGGCGATCAACGGACTTCCCGCGTGTATTGACAATAAAGAGAAGAGATGTGGGCGTTTGCGAGCCGGAGGCGCGCTTGGGACGTCGCCGACCCCTCCTCAAGTTTGGGAGAGGGTAGGGCCGTACGCAGGAGGTTTAGGAAGGTGGCAGAGGGTTCTCCGCACCCTCGCTTGGTGGAGGTCTGTAGATTTAAGATGAGCGATGTGAGCGCTCCCTAGACGGTGTGACCTGCCGTCGGTGCCTTTTACAGAGAAGAGGGCAAGCGGCACGCGGACCTTCGAATGACGTGGAGCCGCCGCCGGGACTTGAACCCGGGACCTCCGCCTTACCAGGGCGGCGCTCTGCCGGCTGAGCTACGGCGGCTCCTCCCGGACGGCCACCAGAATAAGGGTTATTTTTGTTTTGCGTCCCTCCGGGCACAAAAACTCGCTCACCGCCCTCGTTCGCTCAAGGGCCCAGCTCGTCATCGGCGAAAAGGGGCCCGGCGAGTTCCCTTTTTGGGTTCGGCGGGGTGTGGTGCTTGGCGATAACCGGCCCTCCCGGTGCGGGAAAGAGCACGCTGGCTACGAAAGTAATAGAGGAGCTGAGGAAGATGGGTCTTAGGGTCTGCGGCACCTCCTGCCCCGACGTTCGGGAGGGGGGCAGGAGGGTCGGGTTCTTGATCGTAGACGTAGACGAGGGTTCTAGGGCTTGGCTAGCGAGGGTGGACTGCGACGGCCCGAGGGTTGGGAGGTACAAGCTCTGCCCCGGCGCGGAGGAGGTGGGCGCGAGGGCGCTCTCCAAGGACTGCGACGCGTACTTGATAGACGAGATAGGACCTATGGAACTCAAGCTGCCTAAGCTAAGAGAGGCAATGTTGAGGGTAGTTAGGGGCAATAAGCCGTTCGTCGCAGTTTACCACGCGAGGTTGAGGGACGGCGACTTCTTGGAGGCGCTCTCCAAGTGTCGTAAAATATTCGTCACGAGGGAGACGAGGGAGGAGGCTTGGAAAGAAGCTTTGGAGGCGCTCTCCTCCTTCTCGCTCTAGCCGCGCTGGCGACGGGCTCGTGGGAAGTAACAGTCTACGTCCCTCTCACGAAGACTGTTCTAAGCACCACGGAGTTTACCGTTACCCTCGCTGGCTACAAAACCGTAACCTTGCTCGAGAAGTTGGGGGTGAGGGAGTACGTTTACGTTTACACGGAACCCTTGAAGAGGACCTTCGTCGCCGTGTGCAAGGGGAACGCCACTTTGATCTTCGTCTCACCCGAGGCGGCCGCAGCGAAGGCCGTACCGGCGGAGGTCCAAGTGAAGGTATTCACGCTCACTTCCACCTTCACGGTAAGCCTGCCATCACCGCTCTATTACCTTTTGGGAGGGACTGAGAGCGAAGTCATTGAAACTCTGACCGTCACGACGGCTAAGTCCGAGGCCTCCGGGAGCGAGCGCGTCGCCGCGCCCGGGAAGTTGGTCGGGAGGGCCGTGGTGCTCCCGGGAGGCGAGGTGGTTTGCTCGGCCTCTCCCCCTCCGGTGACCTCTATCATCCTCTACGAGAACTCGAAGACGACCGTGACCCGGGACTTCTTGTCCTTAAACGGGCCGACCGAGGTCTCCGCCTCCGCAGACAAGACGTTGACCGTAGTAGCCTCCTTCCCCACCTCGCTCGACGTTTGGGCAGACGTCACTACTTTGATCATAAAAGTAGAGTTCTTCGCCGAGCGGCCGAGTCCCTCCGAGCCGGTCTTGGCGATCCTCGCGCTCCTCGTCGCGGCGGCCCTCCGCAAGAGACCTTAAGGCCCCGGGGGCTCCCAAGGGGCTCGAGGGAACTCGCGTGGAAGAGTACAAGTTCGAGAAGATCAAGCCGCCTGAGGAGGGGAAGTTCATAGAAGTCAAGGACGGGGAGCTGGTGGTCCCGGACAACCCCATAGTACCCTACATAGAGGGAGACGGCATAGGGCCCGAGGTGATAGGGGCCGCGAGGAGGATAGTTGACGCCGCAGTGGAGGTGGCGTACGAAGGCAAGAGGAGGGTCGTCTGGTGGAAGGTCTACGCCGGGGTGGAGGCGGAGCCCCTCTACGGGACCATGCTCCCTCAAGACACCTTGAACGCGATTAAGGCGGCTAAGGTAGCCCTCAAAGGCCCTATGACCACCCCAATAGGCTCCGGCTGGAGGAGCGTGAACGTCGCCCTGAGACAACTCCTAGACTTGTACGCCAACATTAGACCAGTGAAGTACATTAGGGGAGTACCGGCTCCTCACAAGTACGCGGACAAGGTAGATATAGTCATATTTAGGGAAAACACTGAGGACGTGTATGCCGGGATAGAGTGGAAGTACGATAGCCCGGAGGCAGAGAAGATTAGGGACTTCCTCAAGAAGGAGTTCAATATAGAGCTCAGACAAGATGCCGGGATAGGCTTGAAGCCCATCTCCCGTTTCGCTACTAGGAGGATCATGAGAAAAGCGCTGGAGTGGGCAATAAAGTACGGGAGGAAGAGGATTACGGTGATGCATAAGGGCAACATAATGAAGTACACAGAAGGTTACTTTAAGATATGGGCCTTCGAACTGGCTAAAGAGGAGTTCAGAGACAAGGTGGTGTTCGAAGAAGAGTTGCAAGGGGGCGAGGTTCCGGAGGACAAAATCTTGGTAAATGACAGGATAGCAGACAACATGTTCAACCAAATAATAACGAGGCCTTGGGACTACGACATAATAGTTACCCCCAACCTCAACGGAGACTACCTCAGCGACGCAGCAGCGGCCTTGGTCGGCGGACTGGGCGTGGCCCCGGGGGCAAACGTGGGCGACTACGTGGGCATGTTCGAACCGATCCACGGCTCGGCTCCAAAGTACGCGGGCAAGAACGTGGCCAACCACACCGCCGCCACGTTGAGCGCTGCGATGATGTTGGACCACATAGGCTGGTCGGAAGCGGCCGACTTGATAAGGAGGGCGATAGAGGAAACCGTGGCCTCCGGTAAGGTGACGCAAGACATAGCTAGACATCTGGGCATAAAGCCCCTCAGCACTACAGAGTTCACCGATGCAGTCATAGAAAACGTCAAGAAGCTGGGTGGGAAGGGTTGAAGGAGCTGCCGCTAGCGTTCTTAGTATACGCGACCCAGACCGTCCCGCGCTCTCAGCTGGACGAACTGATGGCAGAGATAATAGCTAGAGCGATGGAGAGCGAAGAGGACTTCGAGGAGGCGCTCAAACTCTCCAAAATAATTGGTATGGACCTACAAGTGCTCGCCAAAGCGGCAGTCATTAGGTTCGGGGAGGGAGCGATTGAGTTCAAGGAGTTGGTGGAGAAGGAGCTGAAACAAGGAGAGCAGTGGGACAAGTTCGTGAGGAGGTTCGTGAGGCTCTACAAGCGGGCTTAAGAATCGTCTTTCTTAATGAATTTCTCCAAGCCTTCCTTGTCATTCCTCCTCTTCCACGGAGCTGATAGGACCTTGACTATCTCTTGGGCCTTGTTTGTGCCCAAGCCTTCGACCTTGCTGAGCTCGGCTACGGAGGCGTTAAATACGGCCCTCACGCTCCCGAACCTGTCCAAGAGCTTTTCGGCCAACTTGGGGCCAACTCCCGGGAGGCACTGGACTAAGAAGAGTTGCCATTGACGCAAGTCACCTATCGGGGGCTTTCCTTGCAGCTTTACCGGGACCCTCCTCTTGTTCTCCCCCTGCTCCCTCTCGGCTAAGAATTTTATTACCCTAGCGGTGTCTTCCTTCGTGAGCGTGTAAATTATCCCTATTCCGAAGTCGTAGACCAAGGAGGCCAACGCCGGGGATGCAGCCTTGGAGGTCCTCTCAGCCTTTCCCACCCAATCCCACCTCCCTTCCACAATTATGAAGGGTTTCTGGTAAACCTCCTTGAGCCTCCTGGCTTGGTTGAACAACCTCCCGTCAGCCAAGCTCTTGAGGAAATCGGTCACACTCTTCCTCTCTACGCCCACTCTGTCGGAGACTGCGTAGTCGGCGACTGGCATGTTCTTGAAGGTGACCAACACACCGTACTTCCTCGAGAGTATTTCCGGAACTCCGCTTCTTTTCTCCCTCTCGTCTGCGTACACCCTCAGCATGTCCCTTCGCTCCGTCCGCCGCGGGGGAGGTACAAAAAGGGGGACTGTGCCCCTCAGCCTCGGGAGGAAGACTCCTCACTCGCCTCGGCGAAGGGCGTGGACCTCATCGGGCCGCCTTAAGCATCAGGTCCAAAGCTATCGTCATTAACGAGAGCACAAAGGCCGCCCCTACTACGGCCTCGGGAGGGACCTTTATCTTCTCCTCTACCTCCTCGTAGAACCTCACCAGCCCTATTGCGGTAACTAAGCCCCCGCTCCCCTTCTTTTTCCTCTTAGCCAATCCCTAAGTCCCCGCGCCCCTCGGAGGAGCGGTTTAAACGCTCTCACCATATATACTCCGGAGCTTAAGGGAGCTACAGGGTAAAGGGAATTGCGCGGAACAAGAGGCAGAAGGAGGGAGAGGCCAAAGGAGGGGAGGGTGTTGGACTTCCTCCCCTCGGGGCGCCCGCTGGACGCCCACCCGGAGCACAGGAGCAAGCCCTTCATACAAGCTATAGACGAACACAAGTTCAAGCTGCTAGAGTTCAACGCAAAGTTCGGGAGTGCGTTTAACATAGGGGAGAGGGTCTCCTTCACCCCGCCCGACGAGAGGCTGATCAACCGCTTCTATTACATAAGCTACGAGGACCTCACCGCCGTGGCTCAGAGCAGCTTGCCTGAAGTGGTAAAGAGCATAATATTGGACAACGAGCAACTGTTCGTAAACTTCTTTAACTTGTCGGGTCCTATAACAGTCAAGCTCCACGCGCTGGAACTCTTGCCGGGGGTGGGAAAGAAGATGTTAGAGGAGATACTGGAGGCTCGGAAGAACGAGCCTTTCAAGGACTTCGAAGACATAGCTAGGAGGACCCACTTGAAGCACCCCGTTGAGGTCCTAACAGAGAGGATAATAAGGGAGATAAGGGGCGAGGAGAAGTACTACTTGTTCGTGGAGCCTCCTAAACCGGGCTTTACTTACTTGAACTACTTGGGTAGGCTGCGGAGGGCGGCGAGGGGTTAGCTTGCTCACGTGGACCAAGGCCAAGCTGGCAGAGCTGGGGATAAGGCCAAAGAAGAAGATGGGCCAGAACTTCACCGTAAATCCCAAAATAATAGAGTTCTTCTTGAGTGAGGTCCCCCGTGGGGAGGTGGTGGCCGAGGTAGGCGCGGGCCTTGGGGCCCTCACGGTGCCGCTCTCCAGTCGGTCTAAGAGGGTAATTGCAATAGAAAAAGACCCGAAACTTTGTAACTATCTGAAGTCTTTGAATTTAAATAATGTGGACGTAATATGTGGGGACGCGTTAGAGTTGGAGTTGGATGCCCCTATTATAGTAGGCTCCCTCCCTTACAGCATAAGCGGCCCCCTCCTCGCGAAGCTCTTCACAAGAGGCCCGTGGAAGAAGGGAGTTTTCCTCCTTCAAAAGGAGGTCGCCGAGAGGCTGGTCGCCGAGCCCGGGACGAAGGAGTACGGGAGGTTGACCGTAATGGCCGCCTTGTGTTGCGACGTCCGCTTGGGTCCCACGTGGGGTCCGGAGTCGTTCTACCCCAGGCCCGAGGTGTTGAGCCGTCACGTCGTGTTAATTAAGAAAAACTCGGTTCCGAAGGAGTTCTCAGATTTCTTGGCGTGCGTTTTCTCTCAGAGGAACAAGAAGGCCCGCAAGGTCTTGCCCTCGTGCGGCGCCCGCTGGGAAGGGGAGGAGAGGGTCAGGGAGCTCTCTCCAGAGAGCTTGTGGGCCGCATGGAGCGGGCGTTAGCGCTTTATCCTCTTTTACGCTTCTACGCCCCGGATCAAGCCTTGCAAGAAGTGAAGAAGGTCTTGGTCGTCGGAGCCGGAGTCATGGGCCACGGAATAGCCCAAGTGGCCGCTATGAGCGGCTTGCAAGTGAGGATGATAGACATCAAGCAAGAGTTCCTAGACAGAGCCATGGAAAGAATAAAGGAAAGTTTGGAGAAGCTGTACTCCAAGGGTAAGCTGAAGGAACCTCCAGAGGAGGTACTAAAGAGGATCGAGACCATGGTCGCCAACCCAGACGACGAGAGCAGCTACGCCGAGGCCGCCAAGGACGTTGACTTCGTTATAGAGGCCGTTCCGGAGAAGCTCGAACTGAAGAGGGCCGTGTTCGGGGTTTTGGACAAGTACGCCCCTCCCCACGCCATCCTCGCTTCCAATACTTCGTCCATACCGATAACGGAGATCGCTAAGGCCACCAAGAGGCCCGACAAGGTAGTGGGGATGCACTTCTTCAACCCGCCAGTCATACTCAAGCTCGTCGAGGTAGTCAGGGGTAAGGAGACCAGTGACGAGACGGTAAACGTTACGGTGGAACTCGCAAAGAGGATGGGGAAGGTACCAATAGTCGTGAACAAGGACGTTCCTGGCTTCATAGTGAACAGGGTGATGGCCCTGTTCTTGAACGAAGGGTGTTGGCTCGTAGAGAGGGGGGTCTACACGAAAGAGCAAGTAGACGCCGCGCTCCGTTATAAGCTCAACTTCCCGATGGGCGCCTTCGAGTTAGCGGACTACGTAGGCTTGGACGTGTTGGTGCATTTGATGGAGGCCATGAGAGAGAGGGGAATGAACCTAACCATATGTCCGCTGTTCAAGAAGCTCTTGGAGGAGGGCAAGCTCGGGGTCAAGAGCGGGAAGGGCTTCTACGAGTATCCCGCCCCCGGCAAGTTCAAGAAGCCCGCCGTTAAGGCCTCGGTGGCCGAAGGTGTAGACTACATTTCCATAATAGACACGGCAATTAACGAGGGGGCGTGGCTCGTGGAGAACGGCGTCGCCGGCGCGGAAGAGGTCGACACGGCCACCGTATTGGGGCTGAACTTACCCATGGGTATACTCAAGTTAGGCGACAGCTTGGGTTTAGACAACGTGCTCGACTCGATAAAAGAGAAAAAGGAGAGGTACGGTCTGGATGACTACCGTCCGGTACAGCTCCTAGAGAACATGGTAAAGGAGGGCAAGCTCGGGGTCAAGAGCGGGAAGGGCTTCTACGAGTACGATGTGAGTGAGGAGGACTTGGGCGAGATAAAGGTAAGGAAGGAGGGGGAGGCCCTCTGGATAATTCTGAACAGGCCGAAGCAGAGGAACGCCCTCACGCCCGAAATGTTGTTGAAGATGGCTGAAGTGGCCCAGAAAGCTTGTGAGGACGAGAGCGTAAAGGTGATAGTGCTCTACGGAGGGGAAGTGTTCAGCTCGGGCTTCGACCTAACGGTAATGAAGGGCGTAGACCCGACCAAGGCTCCGGAGACCGTGGCAAAGCCCTTCAAGAAGCTCGCCGTGGCCCTCGAGGAGTGCCCCAAGCCAGTCATAGCCTACGTCACCGGGTACGCGTTCGGGGGCGGCTTGGAGGTAGCCATGATGGCCGACCTGAGGCTCGCCACGGAAGACTCCCTCTTGGGTCAGCCAGAGGTGAACGTGGGCATAATGCCGGGAGGCGGGGGAACTCAGAGGCTCCCCAGGCTGGTAGGCTTGGGGAGGGCCATGCAGCTGGTCCTCTTGGGAGACCCGATAGACGCCGTGGAGGCCGAGAAGTGGGGGCTGGTCAACTGGGCGGTGCCGAGGAGGATAGCGGACTCCGAAGTAAGGCTCTTGGTCAAAAAACTGTCCTCTAAACCCAAGGAGGCGTTAGCGCTGGCCAAGAAGGCCGTGAGGATAGCCCAAGAGGTGCCGCTGCTGGACGGACTGGAAATGGAGGCCGAGGCGTTCGCTAGGGCGTTGGCCACGGAGAACGCCAAGGAGGGTATTACGGCCTTCTTAGAAAAGAGAAAACCAAACTTTAAATAATTACGTTCAGCTTCCGTCGCCCTAATTCGTTTTTAAATAGTTAGTGAGCGCTCTAGCAATATCCATTCCGTCGATTATGTCGAAACTAGAAGCCGAACGAGGCGAATCAACGGCGTATATCTAACAATTTTTGTAGAGGAAAGCAGCAGTATTACGTATACATAACCCTTTCGTCCAGCTAAGTTCACTTACCTAACAGTATACTGGGAGGAAGGACGCGGGCAGTACATAACGCCCTAATAGAGACGGCACTGCACCGTTCTCGATAACTAACACGGATAAGCGAGGCGAGACCATGGACTTTAAGAGAAAAGAAATAATGCACTCTCATTACAGCGACTTCGCTCCGCTGAGGGCGCTGTCGCTCCGAGGGGTGCCGGTAAGCGACTCCTACGACCCGGTGATGTGCCCGCCGTGGCAGACTGACGAGATCGACCTGAACAGCTTGGAAGGCTCCGTCAACAGGGTACAAAAGAGCGTCAACAAGGTGATAAAGAGCAACAGAGACTCGCTGGACTTGAACTCTGTGTACCGCAGCATGGACGTGAGGAAACTAAAAGTATTCAACAAACAAATGGACGTCGTAATGTCTGACACGCTGGAGAAGCACAAGAGGTGTTGGAACGGCTTGAACGGGGTGATCGCCGAGCCCTCAGAAGAGGCGCTGCCGACGGGCTTCAGCGACGAACTGATGAACGTCGAGGTTGGCGAGCTGAAGTACCCCGCGGTGAGCAAGTTGACTTACATAACGATCAAACTAGCACAGTACTCCGCACAGAACGAGCTGGCCCAGCGTTCCCCTCTAACTCTGCTCTCCCACCCCGCCGTGAAAAGGGTGAGGACGAAGGTGATACCCTACTCCGAGAGGAAGGCGCCCTTCGTGCTGTTCTCTACAAATCAGCAGGAGGCCTCGCCGCCGGCCCGCCGCTTGCACGGGAACGTCACGCTGACCGTAACGGTCTTCGTTCCCACCCGCCTGTCCTTGAAGGAGTTCGTATCAACCGTCGGCGCTTCCGTGTTCTCTAGCGTTATAAGCAAGGCTAAGTCTTGGGACGCAGGAGCGTTTATAGCCGTCGTAGACAAGGCGGAGAGCGAACTCGGGGGCTGCGCCAAACGTCCGACCAGAGTAATAGGCCAGAGCATCTTGTCCAAGCTAGACGAAAAAGGTATTATGACGTCTACGTTAAGAAAGTACTTGGACGCGCTGCATAAGGAGTTTGGCATAGATAAGTACGGATTCGTAGGATCGGTAGTTTGTTTGACCGCCTACGCGTTCTTGAGCGACTTGGTCCACCTCTCCTCGAGGAACGTCTCACAAGACGTTTTTCGGACCGCGGGATACGTGGCGCCCTTGGTGAGGCTTTGATTTCACGCGGCGAGTTTTACGACGTAAGGGAAATGAGGGCGGTGGAGCTCAACTCCGCTGCCCTCGGGTTTGGCGAGGAACTCATGATGGAGAACGCCGGCTCGTGGGTAGCCCGGCTCGCCTACCCGGAGGGTCGCTCCTTCCTAGTCTTGGTCGGCAAGGGAGGCAAGGGGGGCGACGGCCTGGTCGCAGCCAGACACTTGGCCCTCATGGGTCGTAAGGTAAAGGTGCTCCTCGCAAACAAGAGATGCGAACTCAAGGAAATAACCCTCAAGCAGTTAAAGAGGGCCGAGGATTCCGGAGTAGAAGTGGTAGAAGAGCCTGAGGGGGCAGATGTGATAATAGACGCCTTGTTGGGCACCGGCGCCAAGGGGGCTCCGAGGGGGAGGGTAAGGGAGCTGATAGAGTGGGCCAACAAGACTAACTCCTTCAAAGTGTCAATAGACCTCCCCTCCGGGGCGGACCCGGAAGGGGGCTGCGGGCTCTGCTTTGAGGCCGACTTGATAGTGACCATCCACAGACCTAAGCCCGTGTTAAAGGATATGATGGAAAAGGTAGTAGTGGCCGAAATAGGAATACCGAGGAAGGCCGACACCCACACGGGCCCAGGGGACGCGGTGCTGGCGAGGAGGAGGGGAAGGAAGGGCCAGAACGGGAGGGTGGGCGTAGTGGGGGGCTCCGAGCTTTACCAAGGGGCCCCTTACTTGGCCGGGTTGGCGGCCTTTAGGTCCGGAGCCGACTTGGTATTCGTCTACTCTCCGGTTAGAATGGACTTCCCGGAACTCATCTGGAGGGACAGAAGGGACTTGAAGGAGAAGTTGGCCTCGGACAAGGTAGACGTCCTCTTGTTGGGACCGGGACTGGGGAGGGACCTCGAAGCATTGAAGGAAGCGCTGGAGTACGTGGAGGAGAGCGGTGCGAGGGCAGTCGTAGACGCGGACGCGTTAAAGCTCTTGCCCAAAGTTGGGGCCCACTTCTCCGGAAGGGCGGTGCTCACCCCCCACCTGGGGGAGGCGAGGGCGCTCCTCGGGAGGGACGTGGGCGACGACTTGGAGTCGAGGGTGAAGGCAGCTGAGGAGATAGCCGACGCTTACGGGGCCTGCGTGATACTCAAGGGTAAAGTAGACGTGGTCCACTGCGGGGACAAGGGGGTCTTGAACGAGACCGGCAACGAGTGGATGACCGTGGGGGGTACGGGGGACGTGCTCGCTGGCGTGACGGCCGCGTACTTGGGGAGGGACGACCCTTGGTGGGCGGCCAAGGCGGCGGCGTACTTGAACGGGGCGGCGGGCGAGGTCTGCTACGAGGAGGAGGGCCACGCCTCCCCGGAGTGTTTGACGCGCACCGTCCCGAGGCTGGCCAAGTCGGTGGGCACCAAGCAAATATGAGCTCCTTCGACCCGTCCGCCGGTGGTCGCTTGGACTTCGAAGAGCTCCACTCTTGTTCTTCCCTCTTCGCATTCTTACTCTTCAGTGCCTTAAGGACTAAGTATGGAGAGCGGTTCGTGAAGGAGTTCTGCGAGAACTCGGAGGTCTACCCGTTGATGGGTGTAGCTGCCATAACCCTCGAGGCTAACGTGGCGATAACTTGCCCGGAGATGGCGGAGATGTTCAAGAAGGCCGACTACCCGCCCCAACTCAAGTACTTGGTGGAGGAGGCGTGCAAGGGGGTCGGAGGGAGGTCCAAGGAAGAGATAGTGGATGAGTTCTTGAAGGATTGTAATACTAAGGGCCTGAAGGAGGCGTTGCAGAAGTTGGTAGACTTTAAGCTCAATACTTTAAACGACAAGGAGAACGAGATCCTAAACGTCGCCTTCGGGAGGCTTCCCCAAGCCGTTTCCTACGCTCAGAAGTACGGGGCGGACGTGAGCAAGCCAGTCATGCAGAGCGCCCTCCTAATAAGTATGTTTATATCCAACATCTTAAAGGAGGTCAGGGAGGAGCTGGAGAGGTGCGAAAGGTCCTAATTTGCGAGCCCTTGAGTCCGTGGAAGGCCGCATTGGCGGTCAATTCTGCCTTGTTCCTTTCGAACGCTATAAGGAAGGACACGGTAGTTTACGTGAACGTGGAGGGTACGGTGATAGTGATAGACGGCTCGGCCGCGCGGAGGGTCTACCCAGACTCGGAGAGCTTGGTGGGGCTCTTCAAGGCAGTTAAAAAGGGGAAGAAGCTGGCCGGCGTCGCCTCGGGCGAGTGTCCTGACGCTAAAGAGCCTTGGTGTCCCGGCTCTCCCCCTGGAGATGAAGTCTCCTTGGTCCCGAGGAGGTGCGGCCTTCCAAAGGAGTATACGCTGGAACACGAAATAGCGGTCTTACAAATAGAGCTAGACAGAGCGAGGTCGGCGGCCGGGGCTGGAGGGGCCGCTCGTCAGAACGCTATTTGGAGAGGACGGGCTCGCGGCCCTCCTTAATTAACCTCTTTAAATTCTTGATGTGGGGCCGACAGTGGCGTCGCAAGTAGACCTAATTGCGCGCAAGAGGGCTATAAATACGTTCTTCGAGAAGTTCAAGGTTCTTATAGACAAGATAAGGAACGGCGAGGAGCCCGTACTCGAAATCCTGTCTAGAACTAAGACAAACGTAGTTTACGACAACGACAAGAGGATACTGATGCCGGGCGAGAAGACCATATTAAGGAAGTTCCTGGACAAGGGGGAGGCGAAGAAGTTCACCAACACTTTGCTCATGGCGTCTTTGATATACGAGGCTTTATTGAACGACGAGTACCCGACCATACGTGACTTATACTATAGGGGCAAGCACACCATAATCTACAGGGACCTGAGGGGGAGGAAGAGAGAGGAGAACACGTGGGACGAACAGAAGGAGAGCGACGCGCTGATTGTGGACGTTGAGGTATATACCGGAATGCTGAGGGAGGAGATGCTAATATTGAGTAAGGAGAAGGGCAAGGTAGTTGGAGATATGAGAATAAGGTCGGGCGACGACGTCATAGACTTGAGCAAGATGGGCCACGGGGCTTACGCTATAGAGCCCACGCCCGACTTGATAGACTTCATAGACGTCAACGCAGAATACGTGCTAGTAATAGAGAAGGACGCGGTCTTCCAACAGCTCCACAGAATAAAGTTCTGGCAGAGGAACAAGTGCATACTCGTCAGCACCTCCGGCCAGCCCGACAGGGCGACCAGGAGGTTCATAAGGAGGTTGAACGAGGAGTTGGGCCTTCCAGTTTACGTCCTCACGGACGCCGACCCCTACGGGTGGTACATCTTCAGCGTGATAAGGTCCGGCAGCATAAACTTGAGCTTCGAGAGCCAGAGGCTGGCCACGCCGAACGCGAAGTTCCTGGGGGTGAGTATGAGTGACGTGTTCGAGAAGAACTGGCTAAGCCCGAAGGAGAGGAAGAACGTAATAATAGTAGCTAAGGACAGAGACATCAAGAGAGCATATGAAATGATGAAGTACGAATGGTTCAAGAACTCGCCAAAATGGATGCACGAGCTCAAGCTATTCTTAAAAGAAAAGAAGAAGCTGGAAATAGAGGCCTTAGCCGTTAAGGGATTAAAGTTCTTAGCTGAAGTTTACTTGCCCCAGAAGGTTCAGACGAAGGACTGGATCGAATGAGGCCGGCGTCCGAGCGGAAGGAGTAATCGCCTAAATTAACGCCGACCGCGCCCTAAACCACAGGAGGCTAGCCTTGAGGGCGTTGACAGTTACGCTGACGTTAGTTGTGGTTGCACTCGCCATGAGTAACGGCGCGCCGACCCTCAGCTGCACCCAGTGCCACGTGGACGCGAAGCCGTTCCCATCAGATGACTTGGTGGTTAAGGGCATTCCCAAGTACTACGAGCCTGGAAAGGTTTACAACATAACTGTAAAGATAGTGGACGTTAACCCTTGTAACCTCGAGGTGATGGCCGGGTGTGGGGGCTTCGCGGCCCACCCTACCGCCGGCGAAATTATACAGACGGACAAGGTCAACACTCTAATCGCCCAGAACCCGGTCGACGGGACCTACATAACCCACAGCGAGCGAGGCCACATGAAGAGGGAGTGGCACTTCTCTTGGAGGGCCCCGTCAAAGCCCACGCCCGTGAAGTTCAAGGTAGCTGCCATCGCCGCCAACGGGGACGCCACCCCCTTCGGAGACCACTACAGCGCCAAGGTGATAATGTCTTACCCCGTCGGCTGGACGGGGCCGACCGGGACGGCCCCCTCGGGCCCCTCTGCGGCCTCCCCCAAAGTGTTGAAAGAAATAAGGGACTTATTGCTAGTCTCTTTGTTCACTCAGTCAACAACGCTGGCTTTCGTGATAGCGTTGCTGGCAATTAACTTAATCAAGAAGAGGGGCAGCTAACAACCTCGACCTCAATGTCGAACCTTTTTACATTCAATGTTTTTACGTCCGTGAGAGTTACGGAGACCGTGTAGTTCCCCTTAGACAAGGCCTTCACCTCGAGTACAAAGCTGCCCTCCGCGTAGCTCGGGTAACTCAGCGCCAGCCCGTCCCCGGGAGCGACGGCGCTTACGGAGGCCGGCGAGGGGAGGTCGAACCTCACCCCGGTGGTCGAGTTTACACAAGTCCTCACGTAGGTTACGTTGGGCCCGAAAGCCCTGGCCCCGTTCCCTACTAAAGCTCTGGAACCGAAGAACAGTATCAAGGCTACTAGCAGCAGCGAGCCGACCGCTACCGGGTCGAGCGCTCCTCTAACAAGTCCTCCGCTGCGGCGTAGAGCCTCTCCAAGCTCTCCTCGTCCCACCTTCTCACCTTCTTCCAGCTAACCTTGAACCCTTCAGACTTCAGAAGCTTTATTGCCTTGGTCACTAAGCTTCTCCCCTCGCTGTCCAGAGACCCCTTCGAATCGAAGTGCTCCCTCGCTTGGGCCAGCAAGCTCAGCGCCTCCCTTAGCCTCGCGAAGCGCTTGTCTGAGGGCCTCAAGCCTCTTCCTCCCCTGCAACAGCACGTCGTTCACAGCTTTTAGTAAGGACTCCGCAGGCTTGACCAACACTTCGTTCCCTACTTTCAACAAAAAGTTGGCCCTCACCCCCGTGGTAAGCTCCACTAGCCACCCCTCTTCGTTGGCCGTCAAGATGCCGCTGTGTTTGAAGCCCGCCTTCCTAGCCAATTCTAAAACCTTAAACGCTGACTCGAGATCTTTAGCTACTACGTGAAATATGGGCCCCTGGACGTTGAGCCACAACCTCTTGCTTACGGGCTTGTTCAAGATCTTTACCAACTCTTCCGAGGAGATCGGCCTGTGTACCTTGAACACTATGGTTCCGTCCCTAGACCACGGGAACTCCGCGTCCACGGCGGTAACCCTTCCCGAACAGCTCGACTTGGTGAAGGCGTATGGCAAGGAGAAGAAGTCCTCAAGTATGTCAAATATATCATTGTCCAAATAACCTATCTCTAAGTCTTTCCACATCTTCTTGTAAGCTCTCTCCTTCGCCTCTGCCCACGCTTCTCCAACCAACTGCGAGGCCCTAGAGGGAGTCCAAGAGCTCCGATAACTGCTTAACTGCTTCCGAAGACACCTCCTTCAACCTCAAGAGCGCCTCGTACAAATCCTCGGCCTCGGGCTCAACTATGTCTACCTTACAACCGTCTACCAGATAAAGGACTAAGTCGTCGTCAACCCCGAGCACCCCCCTGCTTATCCTAACTCCCGAGTAGCACGCCTCCACGGAACAGCTCCTTCCTACCTTGAAGCAGTGTCTATCCAAGAGCCTTAACTTTTTTGCCCTCTTCATGAGGTCCCTTACCTCTTTCTTCAATTCCTCCTTTCTCTGTTGAAGTTCTTTCAACATTTCCTCGAAAGTGTCTAAATTGGCCTTTACCTCCTCAACGAGGTCCCTTATCCTCAACCGCTCTCACCCCCCTGTACATGAACGCGCCGGTGGAGAGGGCGAGGAGCGGATAGGCCGGCTCCAAGGCCAGGGGCAAGGCTAGGAGGGCGTGGAGCACGGAGGCCGTTGCTGCCCACGAGGCCCAGAAGGTTAAGAGCTTCTTCCTTGCTCCTTCCGCCTTAGCTTGTAAGACGTAAGAGACCAAGGAGGCCGCCAGAGGCGGGACGAAGAGCCTCTCCCACATATCTTAACCTCCTCCGGCGAGGCCCGAGGGGGCAAAAGTGCTTAAGGACCCTCCGAACTACTTCCGCCACCTCCACGTGCCCACGGCCGACGAAATAGTCAAGAAAGTCCTCAAGAGGTACCCGGAACTCAAGCCGAAAAGTAAGAGGCCCAAACACATAATAGAGTTGGAGATAAACAGGATAAACTTGACTTACCAGATAATTATAGACAAACTCTCCTTCTTGGACAAGCTCCCGAGGCCGGAAAGCTTGCACCCTTTCTACTTGGAGCTGGCCTCCCTGACCGTTCCCTACCAGAAGTACTGGGCGGCCGCCTCGGGATTGAAGAGGCTTAGGGACAAGCTCAAGGAGATGTGGGAGGACTACCGGGCCCTGGTGAGAGCAGCCGTGAGCTTGGAGGAAGCGGCGAGGTTCCGGAGGGAGGCCGTAGGAAGGGCCCTAAGCATGGTAAGGAGGTCTAGGGGCGCCTTGAATACCGTAAGGGAGTTCAAGTATGCAGTCGCCTCCTTACCCTCCGTGGACTTCGAAGAGCCGAGGATAGTGGTGGCCGGGATGCCTTCCTCTGGAAAGTCCAGCTTCGTTAGGGTGGTCTCCACGGCCGAGGTGGAGGTCGCCTCCTACCCTTTCACGACCAAGCAAGTCCACCTAGGACACTTCGAGAAGGACGGGAGGAGGTTTCAAGTGGTCGACACGCCGGGAATCCTAGACAGACCTTGGGACTCCTTGAATGAAATAGAGAAGAAAGCGGTAATAGCTATAAGACACTTGCCTAACGTGTTGCTCTTCTTATACGACGTCAGCGAAGAGGGTTACGGAGTTGAGGAACAGACGGAGGTGTTGGACAACGTGATAAACATAGTCGGCAAGAAGAAGGTTGTAGTGGCGTTAAACAAGATGGACGTCGCCAGCGAGAGGAAGGTGAGGCTCGCGGAGGAGGCGGCCGCCGAGAGGGAGCTGAAGGTCTTCAAGCTCTCGTTGAGGACCGGAGAAGGCTTGGAGGAGCTCATGGAGGAGCTGAGGAGGAGGGCGGAAGAGGACTTCTCCGCGGGCCTCCCAAAGCCTTAACCTTATCCCCCGCCCCCTCTTAGAGGGGAGCGTGCAGGAAGGCTACAGCGTGCTCTTTAGGGACGGCGTGGTAGTCGAGGAGCCCGGAAAGAGCTACGTGGGATACGTCTACGCTAACAAGGGAAGGATCGTCGCCGCGGGCAAAGGGGAGCCGCCGGACGAGTACGCCTTCGCCACTTACAACATTAACGGGAAGGGGAGAATACTCACCCCGGGCTTGATATGCCCCCTAACATCCCTAACCAAGCACCCCTCCCGCTTCGGAGGTAAGGAGGCCGAGACGGACGAGGAGCTCTACTACGCAGCCCTAATGGCCTTGCAAGACTTGTTGTTGAGCGGATTCACGACCGTCGGTACCATAGAGAGTAAGGTAGAGCCTGTGGCGAGGGCGGTGGTCCAAGCCGGGATAAGGGCCGTCATCTTCGTCGACTCCGCCGCGCCGGACTGGAAGGACCAGCTGAGGACTCTGTTGAACAAGTGGAACGGTTACGAGGAGAGGATCTACGCCGGGATAGCGGCGCTGAACGGGGGAGAGGAGGCCCTCGCCCTCGCGAGGGAGCTGGGGCTGCCGCTGGTCTCTCGGAAGGAAGGCATAGTGGTGAGGGAGGCTGAGGGAATATCGAAGGAGAGGGGCGTAGTCGTCTTGGAGAGGGGAGGAGTTAGGACCTACGGCTTTTTGGAATCCAAGACTACTAACTTAATGAACGTGATAAGGACGCTGTACTACACCGGCACCGGGGCCCTAGAGGCGTTCAAGGCGGTCACGGTCAACGCGGCCGAGGTGCTGGGGCTGGAGGGGGTGGGCAAGCTCAAGCCGGGCTACTACGCCGACATGGTGGTGTGGGACGTCTCCGAGCCCCCCGGGTGGACGGCCGGCGAGGGGGAGCCAGAGGAAGTGATAATAGCCTCAAACCCGAAGGTAGAGGCCGTCATAGCGGCGGGGGAGGTGGTGGTTGACATCTCCCAGATGCTCACCATAGGGGCGAAGGACGTCAAGAGGGCAAGGAGGCTCTTTGGCGGTTGAGCTTTTTGGCTACTCTCTCAAAAAGCTCGTTTAACCCTTCCTCCCCCAGCAGGCTTAAGGCCATCGGGTCCATCAAGGTCTCGTACACTATTTCACACTCGGGCAACTCCAAGGTTGAGCAGATGAGTATGAGCTCTTCCGGCGTTACGTTCGCCGTCATACCCTTCTTCCCTTGGAGCATGGCACGCTTCCGAATATAAAGGTTTCGAACGTTGGGACCCTACTTGAAATACCTTCTTCCTCATAACTTATGGGGCTCGCAGTTTTGCTCGAGGGAGTCAGGGAGGCGGTAAGGAAGTTCCTCCGCTCCTCCGCGGACTACGAGACCTCGGTCAACCTATTTATAAAGGAGCTGCAGAAGACCCTAATAAAATCGGACGTCAACGTTAAACTGGTCTTACAACTGACTAAGAGGATAAGGGAGAGGGCCCTCAAGGAGAGGCCCCCGCCCGGCGCTTCCAGGAGGGACTGGTTCGTGAAGATAGTCTACGAGGAGCTGGCCAACTTGTTCGGAGGAGACGAAGAGCCCGACCCGAAGCCCCCCAAGGTGCCTTGGGTCATAATGATGGTCGGGGTGCAAGGGAGCGGGAAGACCACGACGGCAGGCAAGCTGGCGAGGTTCTACAAGGTGAGGGGCTACCGCGTCGCGCTGGTCGCCGCCGATACTTACAGGCCGGGGGCTAAGGAGCAGCTCAGCCAGCTGGCCGAGAGGGCGAAGGTATTGTTCTACACCGAGCCCGGGGACGACGCCGTGGGCATAGCGAAGAGGGGGGTGGAGTGGGCTAAGTCGCAAGGGGCCGAGGTAATAATAGTTGACACCGCCGGGAGGCACAAGAACGAGGCCGAGCTGCTCCGGGAGATGAAGGAGATGAGCGAGGCCGTAAAGCCGGACGAAGTGATGCTCGTTATAGACGCCAGCATAGGTCAACAAGCCAAAGCCTTGGCGGAGGCCTTCCATAAGACCACCCCGGTAGGTTCAATAGTGGTCACCAAGCTCGACGGCACCGCCAAGGGCGGCGGGGCGCTCTCGGCCGTGGCGGTCACGGGGGCCACCATAAAGTTCGTGGGCACGGGAGAGAAGCTGGAAGAGCTGGAACTGTTCAAGCCCAAGAAGTTCGTAGCTAGGATATTGGGACTGGGCGACCTGGAGGGGTTGTTGGAGAGGCTCAAGGGCTTGGAGGAAGCGGAGAAACTAGAGGAGATAAGCCAGAAGGTTATAGAGAAGGGAGACATAACCTTAAAAGACTTATATTACCAAATAGTATCAGTCAAGAAAATGGGATCCCTCAAGAAGCTGCTCCAGATGCTCCCGGGGGTGGGGCTAGGGCTGGACGACAAGGTCTTGGGACGGGTCGACGATAAGGTTCTGGACAAGTGGCTGGCAATACTTAACTCAATGACTTTGGAAGAGCTCGAAAAGCCGAGCGTGATAGACCGTTCCAGGATGAGGAGGATAGCGATAGGCTCCGGTACGAGCGTTAAGGACGTGGAGGAGCTCCTCAAACACTATCAGATGACTCGGAAGATGATAAGACAACTCAAGAGGAAGAAGGGAATGTTGAACAAACTGATGGAAAAGTTCGAGCTTCAGTAACGCCTCCTCTTGTTTAATAGTTTCCTCTTCACGTACCTCAAATACCCCATGGTACTTACGTTTCCCCTCACGACCTTAACCCTCCCCTTTAAGATGGCCTCCAAAACTCCCTCGGGAGTGGGTTCGGCCTCCAAGACGCTGTACGCCAAGGCTACTTGTTCCGCCTCGTGTGCATCGCTGTTAGCTATTCCGGGCTTGCCCAGCACCTTGGCCGCTCTCATCGCCTCCTCGTTGAGCGGCTTGGGTGCCCTCGCGTTCCACACTTCCACGGCGTGCAGCTCCAAGTCGTACAAGAGCTCTCCGCAGCCGAACCTCCGGGAGTCGAAGGGGTGGGCCGGGACGTAGAGGCAGCCCCTCTTATCGGCCCAGTCGTAGAGCGCTAAGGCGTCCCTCGGCCAGCTCTTGCCCGGGTACTCCGGACAGAGTACTAGCACGTCCAAGAGCTTTCCCAAGTAGTATGCCCTCACTTCGTTCCCGTATACGAGTACTAAGTCCAAACCCTTCTCCTTTACAACCTTTGAGGCTGCCACGCTCCCCTTGAAGGTGTTGTGGTCCGTTATAGCTATTACGTCCAGTCCCTTCTGAAGGGCTGCCTCCAGGACGACCTCGACCGGGTCTAGGCCGTCGCTGTAGGTACTGTGCACGTGGAGGTCTGCCTTCAGAGCGCGCAAAATGGACCCCGGTAGTATTCCTACTTCATTTAAATTTAAGCGACGTTGGGTAGTTGCTCAAAACCATAAAGCCTTCCCTTCGAGACCGCTCGAGGAGCGGGACTTGAAGTTAGTCTTGGTAAAGTATGACCCTGAGAGCGGCACGAACGCAGTCGTAATAAAGGGAGATATGAACGAGGTGGTGAGACAGAAGGCCATAGCAGCCTTGAAGGACGAATGGAAACCGGAGAGCAAGGATTTCGTGGTAATGGGGAACTTCGTGGAGTTCGAGTACAAGCTCCCGCTTACCCCTGAACAGTACGAGGCCCTCAGCAAGTATGAAATGAGGAAGGAGGGGAACGTAGCAGTCGTGAAGGTGCCCTACTTCGTCATAACTTTCCCCAAGTACGCATACCGGGGCTCTCCTTACGTAGTGTATTTGGTGGCCCCCTACTTGGACAACGAGGAGCTTAACGAACTGAAGGAGATGGCTGAGCAAGTGTCGGAGGAGGTCTCCAAGCCTCCTGAGTGAGGTTTTAGGGGTTCAGACCACTAGAGTCCCACGGGAAAGGCCGTCTTGAGGCTAGTGGAGTTGTTAAAAGTGGACATGAAGGGGAGAATCACCATCCCTAGGACTGTGAGGGACGCGCTGAACATAGAGGGCGGCAGCTACGTAGTAATGATAGCTGACCTCAACAAGGGCGAAATAACCATCCTCCCCAGCGTGAGTGAGGACAAGGTCATACTGGAGATATTCGTATTGTTTAAGGACGAGAAGGGAAAGCTGGCCGAGATAGCTGAGAAGTTGGCAAAGATGGGCATAAGTCAACTCGCCACCAGCTGCAAGACTGTGAAGAAGGGGGAGAGCGCCGAGTGTCAGATAATAGCAGAAGTACCCAAGGACGTGGACCCTAAGGAGGTGGAGGAACAGCTAAGGGCGCTGAAGGGCGTCTCAGAGGCCTCAGCGGTTAAGGTTCCCCACCCAAGCCCCTCGGAGAGAGCTTGAGCTGCGAGAGGGCCGCGAAGTATTTAGACAACTTGAAGGGGGCGCTCGAGTGGGTTAGGTACCCCTCCGAAGTCGAAGGAGTGGTCGAGCTGGCCAAGAGGTATGTGGAGGACACCGAGTACTACTTAAACGTCGGGGACTGTGAGACCGCCTTGGTTACCGCCTCCTACGCGGAGGGCTTGCTGGACGCCTTGAAGATGATCGGGAAGGCCGAGTTCGAGTGGAAAAAAGGAAGGAGGAAGAGGGTGTTCGTGGGCGGTACGTTCGACATCTTGCACCCGGGACACGTGGAGCTGTTGAAGGAGGCCTCCAAGCTAGGCGACGTTATAGTGGTGGTGGCCAGGGACGAGACCGTCAAGAGGCTGAAGGGGAGGGGGCCCGTCGTGCCCCAAGAGCAGAGGAGGTACGTGGTTGGGAGCTTGAAGTACGTTAAGGAAGCTTACGTGGGCGGGGAAGACCCGATAGAGACTGTGGTGAAGCTCAAGCCCGACGTGATCTTCTTGGGCCCCGACCAGAAGTGGGACGAGGAGGAGCTGAGGGAGGAGCTCAAGAGAAGGGGGCTAGAGGTAGAAGTGGTGAGAATGAAGGAGAAGAAGTGCATACCCCAGGGGCTGTGCTCTTCCAGCTTAATAATCAAGAAGGTGTTGGAAGAGTTCTGCGGGCGCGAGGGGCCCGCGTGAGGCGCGGAGGCGACGAGCGGGTCCCCGTCCTTACCTTCTCCTC
Source organism: Ignicoccus sp. (assembly GCF_056435145.1). NCBI lineage: Archaea > Thermoproteati > Thermoproteota > Thermoprotei > Desulfurococcales > Desulfurococcaceae > Ignicoccus > Ignicoccus sp. The sequence continues at coordinate 7,754 of NZ_JBWNMZ010000018.1, read as the reverse complement.
ACCCCTTCGGAGGAGGTGCATCCGGGCATCCCCATAAGGGGCCTTCCGTCGCCCCTTTCAAAGGAACAAGGCTTTGAGGAAGGCGAGGTTCGTGGTTCTCGGCAGCGGCGCGGCCTCCCCCGCGCCCGGGAGGGCCTTGCCGGCCCACTACTTCGAGTACGAAGGCGTGGGAGCGCTCTTGGACTGTGGCGAGGGGACCCAGTTCCAACTCATGAAGGCCAAGATAAGCTTCTCTAAGATAAAGATAGTCTTCGTCTCCCACCTCCACGGGGACCACGTCCTCGGCCTCCCGGGCCTGCTCCAGACCATGGCGATGGCCTCCAGGAGGGAGGAGCTGCTCGTGGTGGGACCTAGGGGGCTGGAAGAGCTCCTCCTCCTTTCCTTCGAGCTCACCTACTTTTACCCTCCTTATCCCATAAGGATAATTGAGGTAGTCGACAGCATGGAAATAACCTATAGGAACGTGGTGTTGAGGGTATTTCCAGTAAACCACAGCGTACCAGCATTTGGAATATCCATAGAGGTAGTTCCAAAGAGGAAGGTGAGGGCGGAGCTGTTGGAAAGAGAGGGGTTGCCCAAGAGGCTCTGGGGGAAGCTTCAACGCGGGGAGGACGTCGTTTGGGAGGGAAAGGTGTTCAGGTACGAGGACTTCACTTTCGAGGGGAAGAGGATAAAGGTGGTTTACAGCGGGGACACGGCCCCGTGTGAGAGGTTGGTCGAGGAAGCCAAGGGGGCCGACTTGCTGGTTCACGAAGCTACGTTCACCAGAGAGTTAAATGAGGAGGCGCACGAGAGGGGGCACTCCACAGCGGAGGACGCCGCCCTCGCCGCCGCGAGGGCCGGGGCCAAGCAGCTCTTGATGGTTCACTTCTCATCCAGGTATAAAGACTTGAGGAGGCACTTGGAGGAGGCCAGGAGGATATTCCCGAGCTCCTACGCGGCGGAGGACTTAACTAAGGTGGTTGTGTTGAAGTGAGCGGTGTCGCTATGGACTTGGGGCTGGCCGGCAAGAGGGTCTTGGTAACGGCCTCTACTAAGGGAATAGGCTTCGCCGTAGCGAAGGAGTTTCTGAAGGAGGGCGCGAAGGTTTTCATAAGCTCCAGGAGGGAGGAGAACGTGAAGAGGGCCTTGAAGGAGCTCTCTCCCATCGGGGAGGTCTGGGGGACTGCGGCGGACTTGAGGTCTGAGGAGGAAAGGGAAAGGCTGGTAGAGGAGGCTAGGGGTGCCCTCGGCGGGGTGGACGTGTTGGTCTTCAACTCTGGGGGTCCTCCTGCGAAGGCCTTTGAAGAGACCACCCCGGATGACTGGGAGGAAGCGTACAAGTTACTGCTCGAGAGCGCGGTCCACTTGACCAAGCTAGTCCTCCCGGAAATGGTGGAGAGGGGGTGGGGAAGGGTAGTTTACATAACTAGCGTAGCCATAAAGATGCCCTTGGAAGGCTTAGTCCTCTCGAACGCGGTTAGGGTCGGGATAGCTGGGCTCATGAAGACGTTGGTTAGGGAGTACGCCGGGAGGGGAGTGACCTTCAACTCCGTCCTCCCCGGTTACACCTTAACCGAGAGGGTCAAGGAAGTAATCGAGAAGAGGGCGGAGATGGAGGGGAAGAGCTACGAAGAGGTCCTAAAGGAGCTGAGCGAGAGAATACCCCTCAAGAGACTGGCGAAGCCGGAGGAGGTGGCGAGGGCGGTGGTGTTCCTCGCCTCGGAGGCCGCCTCTTACGTGAACGGAGTTGCCTTACAAGTGGACGGGGGGCTAGTGCCAACGCTCTTCTAAGACCTCCCTCACCCTCTCCCCCAGCTCGTCCAACCCGACCACCTCCCAGCCTTCCGCCTCTCCCGGCTCCTGGACGGCCATTATCCTCACCGGGGCCGGGTAGTTCCTTCTCCTCCTGGGCCTCCTCTTCACCTCTACGACCACCTCGGGCGTCCAAGCCAGGGGCTCTTGGGGGAGCTTCCAGGCGGGGGTGCCGGAGAAAACCAGTACGTCGCCTCGGAGCTCCCACGGGGGAGGGGAGATCATTATGTCCGGCACCCCGCCCGCGGGGTGGGGGCTCTGGAACCAGAGCAGAAGCTCGAAGTCGCCCTCGACCTCGTAGGGCAAGAGCCTGGTCCTCCAGTCCCTCCTCTTCCTCCAAGGCGGTATTACCAAGCCCTCGCCCGCCCACGGGGTCCTAACCCTCTTCGCCCCCGTCCCTTCTAACACCTCTAAGAGGGCTCTCAGCTCCAGCTCCCTCTCCCCCTCGAAGTCCCCGAGGACGATTAAGTCCACCCTCTCCAAGACCCGGTACCCCTCCAAGCTCTCTGGAAGTCCGAACAGCAAGGGGCTCCACCCTTCGGGCGGCTAGCTCCAGCTCCCTCCACTTGACCTCGGCTTTAAGCTCTAGGACCAAGGCCGCGTAAGAGGCGACGGCGAGCGCCGCGCCCGAGACGAACAGGGCCCAGAACAATGGTCCGGAGAGAATCGAAGCGAAGATAAGTATGTAGGAGAGTAGGATGAAGAACTTAGGAGGTCTCAAATGACCACCTTTAAGGCTTTAATTACCTTGTCCACGGCGTCCTCCACGTTAAGGGCGGTAAGCTTGTCCGCCGGGTGGAACTTCACGCTGTCCGGGTCCTTCAGCCCGTGGCCCGTGACCACCACGGTCACCACCTCGTCCCCGTTGAAGTAGCCCTCGGACGCCAGCTTCATCACTCCGGCCAGGCTGGCCGCGCCGGCCGGCTCCGCGGCGACGCCTTCTTCCCTCGCTAGGAGCCTCTGCGCCCTTATGATTTCGGAATCAGAAACTACCTCGAAGGTTCCTCCCGACTCGGTGACCGCCCTCCACGCCTTCATCCAGTTCACGGGCTTCCCTATCCTTATCGCAGTGGCCACCGTTTCGGGTGAATCGGTGAAGAGCGGGGAACTCAAGCCCGCTTTGAAGGCGGAGGCTATGGGCGAGGCCCCCTCCGCTTGTATCCCCACCATCTTGGGGAGCGCGCTGGAGTAGCCGAACTCCTTCAGCTCCTTGAATCCCTTCCATATAGCTGAGATGTTGCCCGCGTTGCCCACAGGCACCACTACTACGTCAGGGACTCCGACCTCTTCAAAAAGTTCGAAGGCCAAGGTCTTCTGTCCTTCGAGTCTCCAAGGGTTGAAGGAGTTGAGTGGGTAGAACTCCGGCATCTTCGCCAACTCCTTGACCGCTTCCAGAGCCGCGTCAAAGTTGCCCTCCAGCTCTACCACTGCCGCGCCGTGCAACAAGCTCTGGGCGAGCTTGCCCAACGCCACTTTGCCGCTGGGGAGGATCAAGAAGGTCTTGAGGCCGGCCCTGGCGGAGTAGGCCGCCGCGGAGGCCGCGGTGTTGCCGGTGGACGCGGCTACTACAGCCTTAGCCTTAACCTTCTTGGCCACAGTTACTGCCAAACTCATACCCCTGTCCTTGAAAGAGCCGGTGGGGTTAGCCCCCTCGAACTTGGCGTAGAGCCTCCTAACCCCTATCACCTTCTCGAGTTTTTCCAACCTTATTAAGGGAGTGTTCCCTTCACCCATGGTAACCGGGGCGTCCGTCTCCAACGGGAGGAGCTCCGCGAAGCGCCATATCCCCCTCATCCTGCTCCTTTTAGAAAACTCCGCGAAAGGGGGCAACTCCTCCGGCTCCAGTACTACCTCTAGCAAGCTCCCGCACTTGGGACACGAGAACATCTTGGGTCGCGCGTCGTACTCGGCCCCACACCGGACGCAGCGAAGCTTGGCCCTCACTGAGCTCCTTCCCTCCGACTGCTCGGTCTCGGGACGTTAACTAATTATCGAAACCGCGTTAAGGCAGTTGGAGAAGGGAAGGTGGTCGGCGGGCTGCTCTCGCTCGCCCTTAACATAGCGATAGCGCTCATCATAGCTTACTCCTTGGGCCTCGTGGAGCCTTACGTCAAGGGGACCATCTTCGCGGCCCCCTTCGCGGCCCTGGGGGCTTACGTGGCTTGCTCATACTGCTGCAGCAGCTGTGCCTCCGCTTGCGCGGTCTCAGCCGCCATAGCGGCCTCCTATACGGTCTTAGCTACTTTATATTTTGGAGGGAGAGGGCTTAGAGAAACGTCATAAAATTCTATATTATATAGAGGAACTCTTGGAGGTCCAGCCTCCTCAGCGTTTCCTCCGTGTGCTTTCCGTCCTTCCAACCTCTGTACTCGTAGTAAGCCGGTAACATGACCTCCAGTGCCCTCTTCGCGGTCTCTCCCTTCGCCGGGCCGTCCGGAAGGGCCTCCTCCAAGAGCCTCTTGCTCAAGTAGTCTCCGGGGTCCCCCTCGCGGACGTTGAAGAGCCTCTCTACGTTGTATATCCTCTCGCCTATCTCCATAATCTCCTCGGCCGTAATGTCCCAACCCGTGGCGCCGGCCAACAAGTCTACGTAGTCTTCCGGCGAGGGAGTCATGAACGTGTTGAACTTACAAACTATCATGCTGTCTATGGTAGCGAAGAAGTCTTGTTGGTCCTTCACCATCTTGGCCTTCTCAGAGCTAACCTCGAGCGGGTCTGTCTTGACCGGTATGCCCAAGACTTCGAAGCTTACCGCGTAGGCCCTCAAGTGGCACCCTCCCCTGTTCGAGGTGGCGTAAGCTAAGGCCATTGCCTTTATAGCCCTGGGGTCGTACGCGGGTAAGCTCATGCCTCTGGCCTCCGCAACGCAGTCGCAACCAAAGGTCTCCGCCAACGCTTTGGCGCCCTTAGCCATTACCTCCCCTATCCCGTCTCTGTTGGCCACCTTGTAGGCGAGTTCCAGAACCGGGTTCGGCACGCCCCACTCCGGCCTTAGGCCGTCCAAGAGCTTCTTCAACTCCTCCGACCTCTCTCCCAACTCTCCAGCCCTTTCGTACAATTCCATGAGTACTGCAACCGTGTTGCCAAACTCAATAGTATCCATTCCTAAGTCGTTTAACACGTGATTTATCCTAATTACGGCCTCTAAGTTCGAGAGCTCCAAGTTAGAGCCTATGGCAAATATAGTCTCGTACTCCGGCCCCTTGGAGCCTTCTGGTACGCCCCACTCCGGGGAGTAGGTCTTGACCAACCTCCCGCACTCTATCTGGCAACCCCAGCACCCCCTCGTCTTGACCAAATACTTCTCCGCCATCCTCTCCCCGCTTATGTCTTCGGCCCTTTCGAAGGTCCCCTTCCTCCAGTTCTTAGTGGGGAGGGCGCCAATCTTGTTAATTATGTTCACTAAGACTGCAGTACCGTAGCTGTTTAAGGCCTTCTTGACTGGATGGTTACCTATCTTCTCCTTGAGGTACTCCACCCCCTTCTTGAACCTCTCCTCGTCAGCTACTTCGGGCCTCTTCGTGCCGTATACATAAATCGCCTTGACCTTTTTTGAGCCCATAACTGCGCCGAGGCCCGTCCTTCCCCCTGCCCTCCCGCCGGCGTGGATCAAGCTAGCGAAGCGTACCCCGTTCTCTCCGGCCGGCCCCACGGCCAGCACCGCCCCCTCGTTGGGCTTAGCGCCGAGCTGTTTCCTCACGTAGTACTCTGTGTAGTGGGTTCCCCTCCCCCAGACCTCCTTGGCGCTGTGGAATTTTACATCCCCTTCGATCACACTTATCCATACCGGTTCGTCGGACTTGCCCTCCAGAACTATCCCGTCGTAGCCGGAGTACCTCATCCAAGGGGCGAACCGGCCGCCCATGTTGCTCTCTCCCAAGAGGCCGGTCAAGGGGCTCTTGCCCACGAAGTGGGTCCTGCCCGCCTCGAACCCCTCTACGGTGCCTGTGACCGGACCGGACATGATGAAGAGCTTGTTCTCGGGGCCAAGGGGGTCGGCACCCTTGGGTATCTCCTTCAAGGCCAAGTAGGCGCCGAGCCCCCTCCCGCCCAAGAACTTCCTTAAGGTCTTCTCTTCGATGGTTTCCTCCCTAACCTTTTGGGAGCTCACGTTAACGCGGAGAAGCTTAAACTCGCTCAAGGGCGCCAGTCCTCAAGTCACGTACGCCCTTGCGTCTATATATCATAACCTTGATCGAGCAGTAACGCTCTGTTCGACAGAAAGACATGATCCTTAATTAACTAGATATATTATGAGAATGTTCCCGGGAAGACCATGATTGCTGCTGACGTCAGCTCCCTGATAGAGTACGTCATAGCGGCGGCGCTCCTCTACTTCTATACGAGATCTAAGGACAAGGCGGCCCTCTACTTCGGAATCGGCGTGCTCAGCTACGCCTTGGCCCACACGCTGGGCGGCACAGTCTTGAGCTGGATAAAACAACAGTACAACTACGAAATGTCGAAGTTTGTCAAAGACATGAACTATAAGGTGTTTGAGAGCTTGAGGAACGTGCTGGTGGCGGCTTTCATGGCCTTCTCATTGATGGCGATATCACAGATCATGAAGGACTTACTCAAGAGCAAGGTTGCTAAGTACATAGAGGCCTACGCGGTCGTAGGAACTTTGCTGTTCTTGGCGCTCAGGTGGTACTGCGTCTGGGTCGCAGAGGACGTAAAACACCCGTTCTTCGCGTTGGCCCAGTGGGTCTTCTTGATTCCCGGCAGCTTGGTAATCGCGGCGACGGGAATTCAACTGTACTACAAGCTTAAGATCGTCGGCGGCTTGTTGTCGGGCCTCAGCTTCTTGATATACGCAGCAATACTACCCTTGTATGCAGCGTGGAAAGGAACCCCGATGCTCAATACTTGGTACTTGTTGAGGATAATAAGCGACGTGTTGTTGATGATAGGTGTTATGTACATGTGATTTTTGCTTGCATAACATCCATTTCATGCGCGCCTTCGGGGTCTAAGATTAGGTAGAACGTGCACTCGAAAACTCCTTGCTTACGTAACCCCACTCTACACAGGCCCTATCTCGTACGAGTTGGGAACCTTGATAACATCGTCGCGCTTGCGTCCTGAATAAGTCTTTCTATCCTCTCTTGAGACTCCACATGTTAGTACAAGGAAGATACGTTGGTTCGACGAAATAAGAACCTTTCTATCCTCTCTTGAGACTCCACTTACTGTGATGTGTATGTTAGGTATTCTACTTCGGCGATGTCTACTTTCTATCCTCTCTTGAGACTCCACGTTTACCATCTTTATAGGAACCAGGAAAAATGGCTGGTGATCTTTCTATCCTCTCTTGAGACTCCACTAGAAATGCTGATTAGACGAGGTTACCAACCGATACTTTCTATCCTCTCTTGAGACTCCACCGTAATGCCTATTGCCAGCGCCCTAGCAATGCCTCTCTCCACTTTCTATCCTCTCTTGAGACTCCACTCTTCTTCGCGATGCAGGGCAGGCAACTGTCGTCGTTCACTTTCTATCCTCTCTTGAGACTCCACCTGATAAACAAGCTATTGGATACCAGCGCTGACATAGTACTCTTCTTTCTATCCTCTCTTGAGACTCCACTTCCGGCGGGAGGTTTCATTTGCGTTCAAGCAAACATCGGCTTTCTATCCTCTCTTGAGACTCCACTGGTATGAATACGTTGTCCATTGGAACGATGTTGTAATTGTACTTTCTATCCTCTCTTGAGACTCCACATCCCCCTCGAGGTAGTCAAAAGGGCGGTAGAGCAGGATGAATCTTTCTATCCTCTCTTGAGACTCCACTTAAAATTCGTAATGCCCATCGACCTAGTAAGAGACGTCCTCTTTCTATCCTCTCTTGAGACTCCACCGAGCGCTTCCGTATAAAGCTCCAAGTTCCTTCCCTTAAAAGGCTTTCGTTCTACCGCTTCCTTACAATTCCCAGCTATTTTTCTCTCCATTTAAGAAATT
>NZ_JBWNMZ010000017.1:0-106958 GCF_056435145.1 Ignicoccus sp. | reverse complement strand
AATTTCTTAAATGGAGAGAAAAATAGCTGGGAATTGTAAGGAAGCGGTAGAACGAAAGCCTTTTAAGGGAAGGAACTTGGAGCTTTATACGGAAGCGCTCGGTGGAGTCTCAAGAGAGGATAGAAAGCCGCCACTTCGTCACCCTCACCTTGCTAACTATGGCATCAAGTTGAGTCTCAAGAGAGGATAGAAAGTCGTCAATATCTAACTTCACCAACCTGATGATGTGCTTCCTGGTGGAGTCTCAAGAGAGGATAGAAAGATCCAGCTAGAAGGCACAGCTAGCCTGGAAATTTCCTCAGGAGTGGAGTCTCAAGAGAGGATAGAAAGAGTATTTCAGCTTTTATTTTGTTGAATTCTATCTCCCCTTCCGTGGAGTCTCAAGAGAGGATAGAAAGGTGACAATACCATTTTCTGCTGATATTATTAGCTTTCTTATGTGGAGTCTCAAGAGAGGATAGAAAGTATATACTATATACTAGGAATAGGTGCGTTCAATTCCCTTCGGGTGGAGTCTCAAAAGAGGATAGAAAGACGATGGTATTATCACCGTCACACAGCCGTCCGGTGCTAGGTGGAGTCTCAAAAGAGGATAGAAAGGTGTAGCAATCCGCCAGCTGCTAAGACAAAATCTTGGCAATTTGTGGAGTCTCAAAAGAGGATAGAAAGGACCAACCACTCTATATCGTCGCTTTTCAATTGCCTGTTCAGGTAGAGTCTCAAGAGAGGATAGAAAGACGTTGAGGTGTAGAATATCGAAATAGAATAACAATTTTTGGTTTAAACGAACCTTAGTGACGGTAGAACTCTGGGATAAAATTTAGAAATAAAGCTTCCGGGCTCTCCAATAATGAAATACTTAATCAAGTATATTGAACGCGCTCTCCAGAAAAATTCAAGAAATGTCACGTTAACATAAATCGTTATAAAATATTAGCTAGCTAATGGACGATTACCGGTAAGAGCGGCTAAAGAACGGAGATGCGACGTTCTGCTAAGCTACAGGATGTGGAGACCTTGAGCCCCGGGAGCCGCGTGGGTTGGATTGAGTGGTGGGGCCGCGGGGATTTGAACCCCGGACTACCGCCGTGTCAGGGCGGCGTCCTTCCGGGCTAGACGACGGCCCCGGAGCCGGGCCTCATGTGCCGCCGCGGGGATTCGAACCCCGGACGACCCGGTCTTCAGCCGGGCGCTCTCCCGCTGAGCTACGGCGGCTTCCGAGCGTAGCGCCTATCATAAGTTAATAAGCTTTCGCTCAGAGGCCGAAAACTCTTCAAGGAACTCTCGGACGGATTCGCGGGAACCTTGATATACTGGGAGGTACCGTTCCCCGAGCTGAACTTCTCCGTTCCCTACGTCCCTACCCCGATGCACGTAGCGCGAAAGATGCTAGAGTTAGCCGAGGTGGGCCCGGACGACGTAGTCTATGACTTGGGCTCGGGAGACGGCAGAATACCCATCCTTGCGGTCGAGGAGTTCGGGGCCAAGAAGGCCGTAGGTATAGAAATAAGGAACGACTTGGTTCAGATAGCGAGGGAGGAGGTCTCAAAAAGGAGGCTGGAGGGGAGAGTGGAAATAATTCGAGGAGACGTGTTGGATGTGTCCGTTGCTGAGGCAACCGTCGTAACTATGTTCTTGCTCCCCGATTTGATGGAAATTCTCAGGAGGAAGTTGGAGAAAGAGCTCAAACCGGGGGCTAGGGTGGTGAGCCACGAGTATCCTATGGCTAAGTGGAGGCCCAAGAAGGTCCTTAGAATCGAGGACGAGCACATGTTCCACACGCTTATACTTTACGTGGCCGGTGAGAGCTTCTAAGCTCCTCGATTGCTTCCTTGAGGCACTTGGGGTTGAGGCTTATCGCGGGGACCGAAGAGGCGTAATCGCAATATTCCGGACAGAAGGTCTTGTGCACCAAGGGCTCCTCTACCCTCAGTATGAAAGCTAAGCCCAGCGCCGCCGCCCAGCCGGAGAGCAATAGGCCGCACGGGGAGTTTAAAATTAGAGACGCGGAGAGTGGGACAAGGCTCATGGCGAACTGGTTGGGGTGTCTCATACATGAGAACACGCCGTCTTTGACCAAGACGTCGGGAGGGGTGAGGAAGGGCCTCTCGTCGCTGTGGCCTCTACTCCTCAGCGCCCTACCGGCCGCGGAGGAGAGGACTAGCAAAACTAACAATAAGGGGACGCCTATGACCTCGCCCCAAGGGAGCCGAAAGGGGCAATGGGCGTCCAACAGCTTCCCGGCCAGCGGGAAGGCTACGAAGAGCGCGGCCCAGAAGAGTGCCTTCCACGCGAAATCCTTCCTCCCCTTATCTTCCCCCACTCCCCACACCTCTGGGGCTCCGCTTGTTGGAGAAGATAATTGAGGTCACCGTTAAGAGAGTGGAACAGGAGCGTAAGGGGTTGGCGCTGCCTAAGAGGTCGAGGCCGCTTAGGGACTTCAGGGGAAGCTTGGAGAGGGGCGCGTTCGCGGTCATAGCGGAGTTCAAGCCCTCCTCGCCCAGCGGCGTAAAGGCGAAGTGGGGGCTAACGGAATACTTAGAAAGAGTCAGGGGAGCCGACGCCCTATCAGTGCTCACGGAGCCGCACTTCTTCAAAGGTTCTTATTTCAACTTGGCGATGGCAGCAATTATGACTGACAAGCCTGTACTGTTTAAGGACTTCGTCGTCGATCCGTTTCAAATAGAGGTCGCTTTCGCCTTCGGGGCAGACGCCGTGTTGCTCATGTTGGACGTCTTGGGCGAGGACGACTTAAAGTACATGGCCCTCAAGGCAAAATATATGGGACTTCAAACCCTAGTCGAGGTAAGCAAGCCCGAAGACGCGAGCATCTCCGAAGAGACGTGGGTAGATATCTTGGGCGTCAATTCAAGGGACTTCAAGACGTTAAAAACAGACGTAAGGAGGATATTTAGCGCGACAAGGTTTATCGCGGAGAGGGCCTTTCCCTTGGCCGAGTCCGGGGTGAAGGGGGCGAGGGACGCCTACGAGCTGGCCCTCCGAGGTTACCGGGGCGCGCTGGTGGGGACCAGCTTGATGGAGAGTTCAGATCCATTGGGCTCGTTGATGTCAATAAAAGCTGCCGGAAGCGCGGGCCTGGGCAGAATTTAGGGCCCTCTCGTGCGAGGGGGACAGAGGTAAACGTTCCTTGCCATTCGACCCGCTTCCCCCGGACGTTGCTTTGAAGACCATAAACCTGAAGAAGTACTATCTAGTCGGAAGCTTCTTCTCGCCAAAAAGAATCGTTAAGGCAGTGGACGGAGTGGACCTCGTCTTGAAGGACGAAGTTTATTGTATTGTGGGCGAGAGCGGCTGTGGGAAAAGCACCTTCGCTAGGGTGGTGATCGGGCTTGAGGAACCGACGGAGGGGGACGTTTTGATTAGAGTTGGAGACGAGACGGCCTCCGCGTTAAAAATGATTGGAGATAAGGTCAAGGGTAACACAGTATCGTATAAACACTTGAGCCCCAAAGGAAAGAGGATCGTCAAGAGGGAAATCCAGATGGTGTGGCAAGACCCCTACTCCAGCATAGACCCACGAATGAAGGTGTGGGAAGTGGTCGCCGAACCCTTAATCATACACAAGTTAGTGAAAGACGAGAGAGAAGCGAGGGAGAAAGTAGTAGATGTGCTGAAAAAGGTCAAACTTCCGGAAGAGGTAGCAGAACGTTACCCCCACCAGCTGTCCGGGGGACAGAGGCAGAGGGTCGTTATTGCGAGGGCGCTTAGTGTAAAGCCGAAGGTGATAGTAGCAGACGAACCCGTCTCTATGTTAGACGTCTCCATAAGAGCTGAAATAATAAACTTGATGAGGCAGCTCCACGAGAGCGAAGGGACTAGCATGATAGTGATAACGCATGACTTATCGACCGTCCCCCATTTGTGCGACAGAATAGGTATAATGTACTTGGGGAGGATCGTGGAGGAAGGGCCCACGCGAGAAGTGATAGAGGACCCCTTGCACCCCTACACCAAAGCCTTACTCGCAGCAGTGCTGGAGCCCGACCCGGCAAATAAGGAGAAGGAGTTGAAGGTCCCAATAAAGGGCGAACTGAGCCGGCCCCCCGAGAGGGGCTGCAGGTTTTGGCCCCGCTGCGTCGCGCTGGAGGCGCACAGGGAGTTGGAAAGCTTGTGCAAGTACGAGGAGCCGGGCTACTTCTTAAAGGGCGGGAGGAAGGTGGCATGTTGGATGCACGGGAGCTGAACTACCTCGTTTCGAAAACTCCTAAAGTAAAGCCTATGGTTTTGTGGACTTGCGGTAAGAACCACCTCCACCCCCTCTTCCCCTTAGGCGCTCCCACCTCGACCTCCACCGGCTCGGCCACCTTCTCGAACAATTCTGAGTGTGCCTCGTTCTCTTCGTACGTTATCGTACAAGTTGTGTAGATCAGCCTAGTCCCCCTCTTGGCCGATGATAGCATGCCTTTGATGAGCTCTCTTTGGTAGGAACTCATTTTGTTCTTGTCTACGAACGGTAGCAGTATCCTGGTCTCGGGAGAGCCGAGGCGTCCTATTCCGGTGCAGTCCGGGTCGAGCACCACCGTGTCGAAGGCCTTCCGGAACGCCGGGAGGCGGGCGTCGGAAACAACCTTCTCCACGTCGAACGCGAACCTCTTAGGGTCGATGTCGTTGGAAATCACCATTAATCCCTTGTCTCTCATGTGTAAGGACTTCCCTCCCGGCGCCGCCGTCAAGTCCAGCACCCTAACGCCCTTGACTAAGTGCGCAACACTCATGGAGGCTAATTCCATTATTACTACCTTCCTCGGGTGTAAGCCCCTCCGGAGGAGGAACCTTTTAGGTCCCTTTAGGTAAAGAGAATCGTAGAAGGGCCCCTCTTCTACTTCGTAGAAACGTTTCAACTCGGACTTCACGCTCGGGTCCCTAACCCTAACCCAGAAGCCCTCCCGGGAGTCCAGAGAGTCCACGAAAGCCTTCGGGTCGGTGAACTTCTTCAGCTCTTCCCACGCCCACCTAGCCACGCTGCGGTAAACCCTTTCCCTCTCCTCCCCGTCGAGATCCGCCAAGTAGTCCTCCGGCTCCGCCCTGAGGAGTTCCTCGTAAGTCTCCCTTGGGAACGTCTTTAATGCCCACGCCAGCTTGTCCGGCTTCACCTTCCGGAAGAGAGCTTGATAGGCGACAACCATTTTGAACCAGTAGTTAAACGAGGCCCTCGGCCTCTCGTACTCTAACCCCAAGGCCTTCGACAAGAGCATCCATCTCCTGGCCACGTCGGAAACTAGCCCGACGAGCACGGGCCTCACGGAGTCTGGCAAGCGGTGCTTGCGGTAGGCCCTCTCCAAGTAACCTTTCAGGCTGTAACCCTTGGAAGCCCTCGCGAGGGCCCTTGCCGCGAGCGTTTCCACGGGTACGCGTTCCTCGGACAAGCCTTAGGCGACCGTGTAGGGTCTCGGGCCGGCGCGCTGATTTATTTGGGGCGTCTTAAGGTCGTTAAAATGTTTCGACGTCACGATTCACAACCTCCAAAACGCGCTCATCATTCGTCAGCGAACATTTATGGGTCTTACTGTGTGATTTATTTCGCCCATAACCTTTTTATCGAACCGGTCGGGAGCAGTGGGTCCCGAGACGTATTCCATATACGTAGATGAAGACGGGAGATTAAGGATAGAAGGCGACGAGGTCGACTACCTGATCCTACCAGCGACGACCATATCCAAAATAGGTTCTAGACTGTACAAGATCGTGGGAGAGGCAGCGAACGTACAGCTGTCAGAGATAGGGAGGAGCATAGGCCACAGCTTGGCGGAGCTGGTCAAACACCAAATGCGCGGCAACAAAGTTGAAGACATTATAGAGTCCATAGACGAGTACTTGTGTAAGAGCGGCTTCGGAAAGGTGGAGCTGGTCAAGCACGAGGGCCACTTCGACGTAATAATAAATAATCCCCCGTCCTTAAGGCACACCGCAGAAGGGTTGAAGAAGTGCCGCTTTGAGGCCGGCTTAATCAAGGGGATATTAGAGGAGATCACCGGGGAGAAGTGGCAAGTGAAGGTGGACGACTCAGTGAACCAGAAGAAGTGTTTAATCCACATTAAACCTATGAAGTGAGCGCATTCCCAAACTTTACTTTTTTGTCAAGTTCTCTGAGGCTTCGTAGAACAGTTCCATCTCCTCCTTGCTGCCCACGCTCACCCTGAACCACTCTTCGCCGAGAGGCACTCTCCTCACCATTATGCCCATCTTCTCGAATTCGCTGACGACCCCCTTGAATGCCTTCACCAACACGAAATTGGTATAGCTTTCGAAGACCTTCCATCCCAAAGCTTCTAGTTTGTCCTTCATTCTTTTCTTCTCAGAGTTTACGTAGCTTATGTAGTCCTTAGAGTAAGAGGGGTCCTCCAGCGCGGCCAACGCGGCTTCTACAGTGACAGAGGGTATGTCGTAGGGCAGAAGCATCTTCGATAGCTCCTCTACGTTGTCCGGAGTCGATATTAGGAAACCTATCCTGAAGCCGGCTAAGGCAAATGCCTTGCTCAATGTCCTAGTCACGAAAACATTGTCGTACTCGACTACTAAGGGCGTTAAGCTGAAGGGAGCAAACTCCGCGTAGGCCTCGTCCACGAGGACTGAGGGAAAGGCCTTGGTTAACCGGGACAGTTGTTCCGGGTGTAGTAGGAGAGAGCCCGTAGGGTTGTTTGGAGTGTCTATCACTGCTATGTCTGCTTTGACTGAGGTAAAGTCATCCAAGTTAAGCTCGAACTTATTTTCTTCGACGAGCAGGTTGGAGTACAACAACCTCGCGCCAGCCGCCCCCAACAGGGGGGGATAGGCTTGGAAGCTCGGATAGGGGAGCCTCGCAGAGCCCCGGAGGGCACAGCACTCGAAAGCCAGCCTGAGCGCGGTGTCGGAGCCTAGGGTGGGCAACACCCACTCCGGGCCCGGGAGGCCGTAGTACTTAGCGGCCGCTTCCCGGAGCCTCCACAGCCTCTCGGGGTCTGGGTAGAGGTTGCCGGCTTCCGCAGCCCTCAAGGCAGCCTCTATTACTCTGCTTGGGGGAGGGTTCGGGTTCTCGTTTAGGTGAAGCCTAGCCTTGACGACCTTGGGCTTTGGGGGCAAGTGGTAGGTGCGCAACCTCCTTAGCCATTCTCTTTTAAGACATTTCACTGTTTTTCCCGCTCGGAGTGGGGTGGAGGTAAAAATAGGGAACCTCGAGGGGGCTAGGGGGAGGTAGTTGGTCTGTATAGGCGTGGTAGACACCACGTTCTCTAGAATAGACATGGCTAAGTACGCCATTGAGGTACTGAAGAAGAGGGTTCCGGCGTTGAAACTGAAGAGGTATACCGTTCCCGGAATAAAGGACGTGGTCGTAGCCGCGAAGAGGTTGTTGGACGAAGGCTGCGACGGCGTAATAACGTTGGGGTGGGTGGGCCCCAGCATGACGGACAAGTTCTCCTATTTGGCCTACAGCATTGCCCTTCAGATGCTCCAGATGAACTACGGCAAGCATATAATAGACGTAACTGTACACGAAGATGAAACGGACGACCCACGCAAGCTAAAGGAGGTAGCCGTGCAGAGGGCCAAAGAGCACGCAGAGAACCTAGCCCTCTTGATTCTCAAGGGCCCTCAGGCCCTTACCCGCCTCGCCGGAACCGGCCGAAGGCAAGGGTGGCCCGACGTCGGACCTTTGTGAGGCCAAGAAGGCTATAACAGTGACCTCCAAGGCTGCCGCCACGGCTGTTTCCGTCGAGAGGACCGTGCCAGGGGCGACGTCCACCACGAAGTCCGCGAACTTGTATAGACCCATGGGCACTCCCTTCCGGGAGCCTAGGACTAGGTACACCCTTCTGGCCCTCCTCGCCGCCTTTCCCAGCTCCTCCATAACTTCCTCGAAGCTCTTACCCTCGGGTTCGAACACTATAACTAAGTCCTTCTTCCCTCTCGAGGCAACCAAGTGATACATGTCAAACACCTTTACTTGCAACTTACTAGCATTGCCCTCGCTCTTCTCTCTCT
Organism: Ignicoccus sp.; assembly: GCF_056435145.1. NCBI lineage: Archaea > Thermoproteati > Thermoproteota > Thermoprotei > Desulfurococcales > Desulfurococcaceae > Ignicoccus > Ignicoccus sp. Next base: position 98,978 of record NZ_JBWNMZ010000017.1, on the reverse strand, counting down.
GTCTCCTCCTGGACTCGGCCCCTTCCCTAACCCCCTTTAAGAACTCCGCCAGCTGGTCGCCGTCAGCCTCCCCGGTAAGCGCGGCGTAGTAAGTTCCTACGCCGAAGCTCTGTAACACCCTCCCGACCCTCTTGGAGACCTCTCTGACGCCCTCCAAGGGGCCCAAGTAAGGTTCCTGAACTACTACAACCTTCCTTATTATTTCTGACGAGTCGATCTTTCCTTTCTTTTTCTTCATTGCGTAGTACTCGGGAGAAACGACTGCGACGAATGCCTTGTCCCCCACTATTTCTACCATGAGTACCACCTCCGGGTCCGAGAGGTCTACCTTCGCGTTTGTCTTAGACAAGATGAGCGAGCCGAGCTCCGCGTTAACTTGGACGGAGGTAAAGGGGTGTTTGCCCCTTCTTACGGTCCTCACCGCAAACCTCTTACCTTCAAACCTTTTTGCCATCTCTTCGGCGACTCTTCTCAAGTCGTCTAAGTTAGCCTTCACACACCGTTCTGCCTTCATTACTCTAATTACCTCTGGGACCTTCGAGATTATCTGAAACGCCTTCTCGAAGTCCTCACATTCCTCTACTAAGATGAGGCCCTTAAAGCCCATTGGGGCTGGGACCACCCTTTTGCAAGGAACCCTGAGTACGTTAGCTACGTACCTTTCCATTCCGATATCAGTCTTCACCAATATAGCGCACGTCAAAGCGAGGTCCCTTAGGCCGCGCGAAGGGGAGCAACGAAAATAATGAACGCGGCGCGGCAGCGCGGGGCTTACAGTATTGTCAGTTCCGCCAAGAAAGCTCGCGTTGACTATTTTTATCTTAACCATGGCGATTAGTTTCATAGTACCTTATTATTCGTTACCCCTTTGGGGGATCTTATTTATCCTTGGGTTAAAGTACAACAATCAGTTGACCCTAAAGATAGCGAGCCGCTTGCTCGATGCGGTCTTGGTGCTACTGATAGTCCTAATAATTACCGTAGCCATGTTCGGGGGTCTCATAGCGGAAATAAAAAAGCAAATGATAGAGGACGAAGTAAAGAGGTGGGTAATGAGTCAGCCTCAGCTAGTCCAGAAGCTAGGGGAGAACGTCAAAGAATTCATAAAAAAACAAGTGGAGGAGAGGATAAAGGCCGAAGGCCTCGACAGGCCGTGGTACGTCAACTTACCCTACTACCTCTCGACGGTAGTAACTTTGGACATGAGGAGTCACGTACTTCGGTCCAACTCCGGGTCGCAGCAAGTCAAGGACATTATATTGGAAAGGCTCCCCAGAACGGTACTCTTGTTCACCACCGCCACCGTAGTTTCGGCCGTCATAGGTATACTGTTGGGTCTGCTCGCCGCCTACAAGAGGGGCAGCGCGATAGACAAGTTAGTCACCATATCTGCTCTGGTCTCTGCGAGCTTCCCCATGTGGTGGATAGGAATGATAATGATAGAAATATTCTCATACGCCTTGGGGCTGTTCCCCTCCGGAGGCATGACCAGCGTTCCCCCTCCCTCTGACCCCGTCGCTTACGTGGCTGACTTACTCTACCACATGACCCTCCCGCTGCTGACCATAGTCTTGGTCAGCGTAGGCGGGTGGGCTTACGTAACCAGAAGCATATTGGTCGGCGTGACCAAAGAGGACTTCGTCTTGGCAGCTAAGGCCAGAGGACTAGCGGAGAGGACGGTCCTCTTAAGGCACGTCTTGAGGCCTTCTATACCTCCAATCTTGACTATGATAGCGTTAAGCTTAGTAGCTTCCTTAAGCGGAGCGATAATAACTGAGATAGTGTTCAACTGGCCTGGCATGGGCCTGCTCTACTGGGAGGCAATAGAAACTTTGGACGTGCCGGTCATACTCGGCTTAACTTACGTGTTTACGTTGGTTTTCGTAATTGCTATGGTTATATTGGATATAATGTACATTATTCTGGATCCTAGGGTAAGGTGGTGAAGGACCTTGAAAGAGTTCTTGAGGGATCTGTTGTCCCAAAGCTCCGGCCTCTTCGGGATGCTAACTTTCCTCGTCTTGTTGATCCTCTCGATTTATTCTTTAACTGCCTTTAGTAACCACCAAAAGCTCTGGAAGAACATCACTTTCTGGTCGGTCTACCCGTCTGCAGTGCCGCCCAGCTGGTTCGGTCAAATCTTCTACCCAAAAGAGGTAGTTCCTACCTTCGAAATGGTGCCCACCAACGAAACCGTTAAATCCATGTACGGCGGAAGGGTCCTAAACGTCACAGAAGAGTACCGCATGAACTACCGGTACGGGGACGTCCCCAACGACATAAAGCTGATACTAGTAGTTCACTACAAAACGCCACCTGCAGTCATGATTAAGGTGGTGCGCCCCGGCGGGGAGGTGGTGGAGCTCCTACAAGCCAGCGCCCGCGACGTGCCAAACATAATATCGTTCAACAACTTTGACGAAATAAAGAACAACGTCTACCGTTGGGCCTCAGCGTCAGACGTACCAGTGACCAAACTCTTGTTTACGAACAAAGACGGTAAAGTCTTAAACGGTGAGTACAAGATAATTATTAATATAATTGGTTTGGGGAAAATTAACGTAACTAGCAAGTTGATTGTAGACGGTAACGTATACGGACTCATGGGGACTGACGTCTTCGGTCGCGACATATTCATCTTTACCATGGTCGGTCTCCCCTACGGCTTGTTGATTGGAGTATTAACGAGCTTAATTGCAGCCCTTTGGGGAACGGTCTACGGGTTGGTGAGTGCGTACGTCGGCGGGAAGGTAGACAAAATTATGGAAAGGGTCCTGGAGACGTGGTACTCCATACCTCCTCTACCCCTCTTAATACTGTTGGCCATAATTTACAAGCCGAGTCTGATTCTAATAATATTGTTAATAGCAGTGTTTTCTTGGATGGGCGTCGCTAAAGTAGTTAGGTCAATGGTTCTCAGTATTAAGAACGAGGGGTACGTCCTAGCGGCCAAGGCCGCCGGCGCCGGGCCGTTCTGGATAATGTTCAAACATATCTTACCTCAAGTGTTGCCGTACACTGCCGCCCAAGTGGCTCTGGGAGTACCGGGAGCGATCCTCACGGAAGTTTCGTTAGACTTCTTGGGTTTGGGCGACCCCAACGTGCCCACGTGGGGGTGGATGCTCCACGACGCGCAAGTTTACGGGGCCAGCGTCAACGGGTATTGGTGGTGGATACTCCCGCCGGGACTGATGGTGGCGTTGGTCGCGCTGAGCTTCGCCATGATCGGACACGCGATGGATGTTATATTGAATCCCAAGTTGAGGGAGGTGTAAGCCTTGCTAGAAGTTGAGGACCTCAAAGTGTATTACTACACGCGCAAGGGCGTAGTCAAAGCAGTAGACGGCATCAGCTTTGAGTTGAGGAAGGGAGAGAACTTGGGAATAGCCGGGGAGAGCGGATGCGGGAAGAGTACCGCGGGCATGGCTATCATGAGGCTCGTGGAGCGGCCGGGACGAGTGGTGGGAGGGAAAGTCCTCCTGGACGGAGTCGACATCTTGAGCATGGACTACGAGAGCTTCAGGAAGGAAATTAGGTGGAAGAGGATAAGCATGGTCTTCCAAGGAGCCATGAACAGCCTAACCCCGGTCTACACCGTTTACCAACATTTCAAGGAAACCTTAAAGGCCCACGGAGCTTTCGAGAACGAAGACGCGGCCAGGTCCCTAACGGAGAAGCTGCTAAAAATGGTGTCCTTACCCCCGGAGGTGGCTGACCGTTACCCCCACCAGCTCTCGGGCGGCCAAAAGCAGAGGGTGGCGATAGCGCTCTCCTTACTGTTCGACCCAGATTACGTAATTGCAGACGAGCCCACAACCGCGCTGGACGTAGTCGTCCAAGCCCAAATAATAAATTTGATGAAAGGACTGCAAGCCACGAAAGGCCTCAGCATAATATTAATAAGCCATGACTTGGGAGTCTTAAGCGCCCTGAGCGACAAGCTCATGATAATGTACGCTGGAAAGGTGGTCGAGTACGGTAGAGCGGATAAGGTGCTGAGGAACCCGGTCCACCCATACACGAAGCTGCTGTTGGAGTCGACTCCCCGCCTTAGGGGAGGGGAGCTGAAGTGGATCCCGGGGAGCCCGCCGGACTTGGCGAACCCCCCTTCTGGGTGCCGCTTCCACCCTCGTTGCCCGTTGAGGTCAGACGTGTGTAAGAGGGAAGAGCCCAAAGTCGTCGAGGTCGAGCACGACCACTGGGCAGCGTGTCATTATGTAAGGCCCTTTGGAGCGTCAAAGTAACAGGGGCGTATATTAAGTGAGTGGAGGACGACATTACATGAGCTGGGATTCATGATAGTATTGTTAGAGATCAATGCTCCCGAGGGCGAGCCTTGTTTTTGGTTTTCTGATGCGGAGGCGTGTGATTACGTTACGAGACGTGCGTGGTGGGGCCGCGGGGATTTGAACCCCGGACTACCGCCTCTCCCAGCCCAGAGCTCGTAAGGGCGGCGTCCTTCCGGGCTAGACGACGGCCCCGATGCTTCCGGGGGCGGTTCCCTCTACTAATTAAAAAGCTTTTCGGCTCGGCCGGTTGATCCCTCGTCACCTTCTCGGCGACCTAAAGCACCTCCTCATCGCCCTATCTCTATCACGCGCTCGGCCACCTCTTTAGGTTCGGGCATGTGAGTCGCCCATACGACCGTCGCCCCACGAGACTTGGAGTAGTCCGCTATGAAGTTGGTTATTTCCAGCCTGCTCCCCGAGTCCACCCCGGCCAGCGGTTCGTCCAACAACCAGACCTTCTTGCCGCTCAAGAGTACCAGCGCTAAGCTGAGCTTCCTTAACTGCCCCCCGGATAACTCCTTGATCTTTTTATTAAAGATATTCCTAATCCCCAGAATGTCAATGACTTCCTCGTCGAATCGCTTTACCATGCTTAAAGCGTCGATTACCTTCAAGTTGGGTATCAAGAGCCCGAACTGGGGCAAGTAGACCAAGCCCCTCTCTTCCGGGGGGAGGCCCTTTGTCCCGTCTTGGACCACTTTACCGCAGACCTCTATGTAGCCGGAACAGTTGTTTCCGCCAGCCAAACACCTCAACAAGCTGCTCTTCCCGGCCCCGTTTGGACCCACTATTAGCGTTATGCCCTCGGCGCGGAAGCTAAAGTTGCTCATCAAGGTATATTTTCCATATTTTATTGTTATATTTCTTGCAATTATCATTGTTCCCACCTCCTCGATACAGATAGTAGAGCAAAGCCAAGGAAAGAGGTCAAAGTTATCAATGCTATCATCTTTTCCAAGTTACCAGAACTCATATTAAGGTATATAGCTATCGGAAGCGTTTCTGTCTTAAATCTTATTGATCCGGCCAACATCACCGTCGCCCCGAACTCACCCAATGACCTCGTGAAGACCAACGCTGATGCCGATTTCAGCGAATTAGAAATTGAAGGTAATATAACTTTTTTTATTAAACAGAAAGTGTTGCAACCGAGTGTCCTCACCATCAATAGGACGTCCTCGTGTAAGTCCTTCATCGCCGTCCTCAACGGCTTTAAAGCCAAAGGAAAGGTAACTGACGTCTGCGCCACTATTATCCCGGGCACGCTGAACACGACGGGGATCACGCTATCTATTAACTTACCCAAAGGCGTATGAGAGAAGAAAATCAACAACAGCGCTCCCACAGCCACCGGGGGCAGGGCGTTGGGAGCGCTCAAAACTGCCTCCACGAAGCTGCTTCCCCGGAAGCCGCGAGAGAGGGAGTAGGCCGCAGGGACAGCCAAACTTAAGACTAAAGCTGTGGAAATAGAGGACGTCCACAAGCTCAGCCACACAGCAAAGAGGACCTCCCGGTCCAACATCTCCGCTAAGACTTTGGCTGGCGGTACCACGGTAAAGGGCGACAAAATTATTAAAGTTCCCAAGAGGGCGAGGGTAATTGCCAATGCCTTCAATGCCTTCACCTTTGCGGGAAGTAACCGTAATCTAGGAACTTCTGGAGGGCCTCCCTCGAGCTTAAGAAGTTTACAAAGAGTCTCGCCAACTCCGGGTTGTTCGAGCTCTTAAGCACCGCCACGGTTATGCACGGTTTGTAAGGACCGGTGAGGTTAAGCATCACGGCCTTGAGCTTCCCGGGGTACCACGCAGTCGCTACGTTCCACCCCAAGGCCGCGTCGGCCTCTCCCATGATTAACGCAACTACCAGTTTGGAGAAGCTCTCGGTGTACCCGACTACCTTTTTAGATATTTTCTCCCACAAACCTTCCTTCGATAAGGCGTACTTGAAGAACTTGCCGACGGCGCAGCTCTCCGGGTCGCACATGAGCACCCTAACTTTTTCCTTTACTAAGTCGTTAAGTCCCGATATGTTTGAGTTCTTGGGAAGCAATATGGCTGGCTTCATACAAGCTACGTAGGTGACGCTCTCCGGGTATACTATTCCATACTTCACGGCCTCGTCCATGTAAGGCGGAGTGGCGCTCCCGAGCACGTCGCCCCTGCCCGACAAGTAGGCTTGCTGCAGCAGCCTCCCCGACGAGCCGTAAACGACGTTCACCTTCACTTCGTACTCCTTCTCGAACAACGGGATCAGCTCTTGCCACACCTTCTTCCCCGCGGCCGGCAAAAAGACGAGCAAGCTCCTCTCCGAGCTGCCGCCGGCTTCGCGGGTCGCCAAGCGCACCGTGCCGAGGGCGAGGAGCAAGAGGGTGATGATTAAGGCGGGCACTCGCTTCTTCAAACTAGTTCCCGTTTACCCGTCGCCCAATTCTCCCTTATTAACGACGGCATTATAAAGTGATATTAGTTTACCAAACTCTTCCAAGCTCTCGTCTTTCAACACGACCAAACTCCCGTCACCCATCAGTCCTACAGCGTGAGGCTTGGCTAAAACTCCTTCAATTACATCACCTTCAAACTTCAAATAGGCCATGATATCGTTAACGTTACCCTTGAGCTTTATTGCCAATGAGTCCGCTATATCTATCAATTGCGAGGCCGCGAAGTACAAGTTTGTTCCCTTATCGAAGAAAGCGACGTGCTTTGCGGCGCTGGCCTTCAATAACTTACACATAACTTCGTACTTCTTTACGTTCTTCGTGCCCCGCTTTATAAGGGAAGTTACGTTCTGTTTTGAAGTGTTCAACAACCTCGCTATTTCGGTAACTCCGTAGCCCTTATTCCTTAACATCAGTACGAGGAGCTGGCGGAGTGTGGGTTCCAAGTTCCTCCCGAGCAAACGGTAATGGTGAACGCTTTAGGTATGTGAGCGGCTCGTGCGCCCTTGTTCACGTAGACTATTGAAGGGTCTTCGTTGCTCTGGAGAGGTCGCTCGCCCCTTCGAGGCGGGGGTCCGAAGTCACTTAAACCTCTTGATTCCTGCTATACCGAAGGTCTTCTTAAACCACTCGGCTTCGGGAACGCCTTCTATAACGACTACCTCCGTGCCATACCTCTTCGCGAGCTCCGTTATTTCGTCCAAGCGCGGGTGGTCCTCCGATATTAACAAAGTCTTTAGCATGCCCATATTCAGCGCCTCCAAAGTTTCGGCCTCGCCGTATACTGCGTAGCCCGTGTCCCTGGCCAAGTGGCGTTTGAACTCCTCCAAAGCCTTAGTGGCCTCAGCGTACTTCTGACCTTTTATGTCGTCTGCCGCCCTCTGAACGAGTTCGTGAAGCCCGTGCTCGTCCACGTCAGCCACGTCGTAAAGGCCTATGGTGAGTTGTTTTATTCTGTAGTCCAAACCTCCTGCCTCTAAGAAGTCTTGTTTAGAGAAGGCAGGTCCACCTATGAGGACTCCCTTTAGTTTCCCTTGCTCCAAGTAGGGCAACAAGAGCTGAGAAGCCCTCTCCCCTGCGTGTTTGTAAAAGGCTTCCGCCGCTTGTTCGATCAGTCGGTCGAACCTCCTCTGGGACTGACCGCCGCGGTGGTGCTTGCCGGGTATGAAGCCCGTAGCCTCTCCTAAGACCTCTATCCTTGAGCCCTTGAGCGCCCCCACTATCATCCGTCCCCTCTCTACCAATATTAGGCCGTAAACCTCGGGCTCCTCGACCATATCTTTAAGGAACTCGGTGTGGAACTTCTTGTCAGTCCTATAGAAGAACACCGGAACCTTGTCCGGCGGCGAGAAGGTAAAGCATTCCAACTTCTCCGTGTTCGGATTGACGCCACAAAATATCACAAGGCCGTTGGGGGGAACCTTGTCGAACATCTTTAACCTCTCCATAGCTGCGGTCAGGGCGGCCTTAACCGCCTCCCTGGTCTTCTTCAGCTTTACGTTATCTGCAACACTCAGTTCTTTCCTTAAGAGTTCCATGACGTCCCCCACAGGCCTGCCGGGCGGTATGTACAAGCTCAACAAGGTCGTCGCGGGGGCGCTCCACTGCTCCAGCTCCTTCAAGAGCCTCTTGAGCTCAGTCCGACTTATCTCTACGCCCTTGGTTTGAGACACTTTCGCGCCCCGTCCTATCGGGGGTAAAAAACTATTTTTATACGCGTCACCTTTTGCACAGCTCGACGAAGTTTTGGAAGACTAACGGCCCCTTCTCGGTGTGTTGGACCTCGGGGTGGAACTGGACGCCGTAATATGGCCCGTTATAATACTTAAGGGCTTGCACACGGGTGTTCTCGCTGTGAGCTATAACCTTGCTCTCCGGTGGCTCTTGGAGCACCTCTTCGTTGTGGCTTTCCCAAGCTCTGAACGACGGCCCTAAGCCCTTTAGTATTTCGTCCTCGTCGTCCACAAATATAGTGACGTCGCCGTACTCCGGCTTAGGGGAGGGGCCTACCTTGCCGCCGTTCAGGAGGGCCAAGACTTGGTGCCCCAAGCAGATACCTAGGATCGGCTTCTCCCACCGCAAGTAGGCGTCCAAGCCCCTAACTTTGTCGAAGTCTTTAGGCATTGTCAGGGGGCCGCCCCCGAACACCACACAGTCGAACTCGCTCTCTTCGGGCGGGGGAAGGTTATAAGGGTGGAGCGAGGCCTCGTGACCTATCCTCTCTATGCTCCTCTTTATTAGATGATTGTACTGGCCTCCGAAGGCCACAACGAGGACCTTGACCACTCTCTTCCCCGGAGGCCCAAAAACGAGTGGATTAATGAGCGAATTTTCGTGAAGTATTTCACTTGAGGCCGAGCCTCGCTTTGGCTTGTTTGCAGCCCCTTCCGGTACACCGGGCTGCGATGTGGCCGACTTTCTGGCCTGGCGGGGCGTTCCTCGCGACCGTGGTCGGGTGGCCGGGGCTCTGGTGGTTCCCGCCGCCGTGGGGGTGGTTGACTGCGTTCATAGCGACACCCCTCACCACGGGCCATTTCTTGGCTTTGGCCTTCCACTTGTAGTACGCATTTCCGGCCTTCAGCAGCGGTTTCTCGTCTCTCCCCGCCCCGGCAACGATGCCGACGGTGGCCCTCGCCTTAGCGTTAACTTGCTTCACTTTGCCGCTCGGGAGCTGTATTATCGCGGTGTTTCCGCTCTTGCCAACGAGGATCGCGTAAGCCCCTCCGCTCCTCGCGAGCTTCCCCCCATCGCCAGGCCTTATCTCTACGTTGAATATTTGGGTTCCCTCTGGAACCGCGTAAAGGGGTAAGATGTTGCCGTTCGTCGGGGCGGCGTTGGGGCCTATCTGCACCTTTTGACCGGTGTACATACCTTCGGCGGCGGGAATCCAGAAGTCGGCCACGTTGGGGACTACTATGTGGGCCAGCGGGACCCAGCGGCCCGGGTCGTGTCTGAGCTCCACTACGTACCCTTCGTAAGTTTCGTTCAGCTTAAGCACTTCGGGCGAGGGGTACCGGCCGGGCGCCACCCTTAGGTGGCCTCTGTTCCTCCACTGGGGCGTCCCTCTGCCGCGTCTTTGCACCTTCAGCCTCTTCCCCATCCCTAGCTACCCCCTCAAGGGGCCACGGGTGGATATAAAGGGATTCGTGAGGAGCTACCTCGGTCAGAGCTTGGAGGTGTGTTCTCAAATAGCTAAAGCGATGATGGAAATACTAGAAGAGCTTGAAAACGAATTGGAAGACGAGAGGATAGATATCTTAAAAGCTTACTTAGAAATGTTGAGATCGTGTGTTAAGGGTGCTGACATAGCCATCTCATTGATCAAGATAATTGGAAAGGATCGCTTTGGCGTTAACTGAAGGGGGCTCGGCCCGGGATTCGGTCCTCACCCTTCCTCGGGCAAGGATGCGTGTCCTCATCGCCTACCAGTACCTCTTTGTCCTAACGTAAGTCTTCTCAGCATCTATGATGGCGTCTACCAAGTCCTTAAGTCCGGCCCTCACGTCGCTTAAGATCCTTGCCGCCGTCTTGGAGCCTACGCCCCTTCCGGCGAGAGCCATCAATGCGTCCCTCCCGTAGACCGACACTAACATTGCTCTGTTCCTCACCTCTTCGGCCACCTTCTTCAACTTCTTGTCTGGCTCCTTCCCAAATGCTATCATTTCGGCAACTTCTTCGATTTCCTTCTCGTTGAAGCTGGGGACCACGGTGACTGAGCCGCACGCGCACCTCACGTCCACGTCCTTGACCTTCCCTCTCCACTTCCTCCCACAGAGCAGACAAACCATCGTCACTTCTCGGCTCTCCAACCTGAGCCTAACGGCTTCCTTGACGGCCACCCGAGGAGAGGAGGAAACGTCCTTCGTGTACCAAGCTCCCTCCAGCGCCCACTTGGACTGCTCGCTGAACCCCCTCCTCACAACCAACGTGCTTCTCTCTACTATTTCCTTAGCCCCCTCGATATCTATCTTTTCTACGAAGATTTCCCTCAAAGCTTCTCTACCAGGCGGTAGGTCCAAATAAACCTTCCTTAACGCCTTTTCTACCTTCTTGAGCTCGTCTAGGCTAATACTCTTTCTGTTTAACAGACCCATCCTCACCAATACCTTACCTAACCTCCAAGCGTACAGTCTGGAGCGTCTCACAGAGGCCTTCACAAGCGTTTCTAGGTCGTGTTGTTTGAGCGACTTGAAGAGGCGCTCGGCCACCTTTTCGTCCACTTCCTTAGGAAGGAAAAGGATCACGTGGTAGGGCGTAGTATTGAAGGACGCCGATCCGAACTCTTGACGGGCCAGCTCGGAGAGGGCGTAAGCCAAGGCGAGGTTCGCGTTACTACCCCCATGCACGTTATAGACTATTACGCTCCCCTCCGCCTCAACCACCACAACCTTGTCGTTTGCTACGGGCCCTTCAATGCTTTTTAAGAACTTCCTCAATTTTTCTTTGCTCTCCCGGTCCGCTGGATAAAGGTCGATGAGCGCGTCGAAGGCCCTCTTAAGCGCGCCTACCTCTCTCGCCACCTTCCTGTCCACTGGTATCAGTTCGCCCTCCCAGCTCGGAGGAGGGCCTTCGCCTTCGGACTTCTCAACGAAAACGCTTTCGTTGTCCACGCCTATAAGCTTCCAGACCTTCCCCCCTAAGACGAACGTGTCGCCCGGCTCCAGCTCAACTACGAACTCTTCGTCGAGCGTTCCCACTACCTCGTTAGTCCCGTACACTATTACCTTGTATTGCTTGCTCTCAACAATCATTCCCGTAGTCCTATAATAGATCTCCCCTTTCTTCGTAGCGCGACAGAAGCTCCCGTCACACGAGATCAGCTTGTTCCCAACGAGTAGACTTAAGACCTCTTCGAAGTCTGCGTAGTCTAAGTTCCAAAACGGGTAAGCCCTCCTCACGAGGTCGAACACTTGCTCCTTGTGGCGAGGGGCCTCGACGAGTATTCCGACTATTTGGTGTGCCAACACGTCCAATGGGTTCTCGTGAACCTTTACCTCCTCGAGGTTCCCCCTCTCAGCTCTCTTAGCTATCACTAACGCCTCGAAGGCCTCGTACGGCTTCAGCCCAGTCACCACGCTCCCCACGGGGCTCTCGTAAGGCTTGTGCTCGGCCCTCCCCACCCTCTGGACCAAGTTAGTCACCCTGCGCGGGGAGGCGAACTGCACGACGTGTTTGACGGATCCTATATCTATCCCGAGCTCCAAGGAGGAGGTAGCCACAATTACCTTGAGCTCACCCTTGCGGGCGCGGCGCTCCACCCCTTCCCTCTCTTTCTTGGAGAGGGAACCGTGGTGGACCGCGACCTTTTCTCCGATTTCCTCCTTCAGGAGTTTGCCCAACACTTCTGCTGTGTCCCTCGTATTTGTGAATATCAAAACTGTCCCGCTCGTATTCCTTATGACGTCCTTTACCTTAGAAACCATATTATCGAAGGAGTCCTCAACATATACCTTTATTCTCGGCTTCTTTACCGTTTCGTCCGCTATGTCTACTACAAACCTACCCCCTCCTAAGAACTTCTTGGCCAAGTTTACGTTAGATATGGTAGCGCTCACGCCTATTCTCTGCACCCGCGCCTTCTGGGAGAGCCTCTCGAGCGCGACAGCCAGTTCGGCCCCCCTCTTGTCCTCGATGAGTTCGTGTAGCTCGTCAATAATTACGTACTCTACGCTTCCTAAACGTTTAATCATGTCTTTGTTGACTAGGATTATGTTTAAGCTTTCTGGAGTAGTGACGAGGATCTCCGGGGGACGTTCTATTATTTTTCGCCTCCTGCTGTAGGGCGTGTCGCCGTGCCAGACGTCCACGTTCAGCCCGGCCTCCTTGAGGAGTTCTAACGCCCTAACGCCTATGTCTCTGTTCAACGCCCTCAAGGGCGTTACGTAGAGGGCCTTGAGCTCGCCGAACGAGCCCTTCCGTATTATGCGGGCCGCCACAGGTAAGAGGGCGGCCTCGGTCTTGCCGCTCCCGGTGGGCGCCATTATTAGGGCGTGGTAACCTCGAAGGACGATCGGTATGGCCTTTTCTTGAATTGGCGTTGGGGAGAATATTCCCTTCTTCTTCAGAGCTTCCTTGAGCTCCTTAGGCAAGAGGGAAAACGCATTCATTTCCTCCCGGACGCTTTGAGGAAAAGTAAAAAGTTGAAGTTACTCGACCTTTATCTCCTTGCGGGCTTCCCATAGGCCGTGGAGGTTGCAGTAAGATATGGCGTAGAGCACGCCAGACTTCTTCAGCTTCAAGGTGAAGGTTACGTCAGGCTCGGCGTACCCGGGCTCAAAGGCCACCCTTCCCAACATTATCGGGTTGAACGCTCTGCCCTCCTCGTAGAAGTACAACTCTATCCAGCGTATGCTGTGAGCTGCCTCGTTGGGGTGTGGGCCCACGGACACCCTCACTTGGAAGGGTTCGTCGGCCTTGACCTTTTCCGGCGCCTCTATCTTGGGCGTGTGGGTTTCTACCTTGGATATGGCCTCTCCTTCAGCCCTCTCGGGAGCGTATATGAGGTCGCCAAAGCTCTTCATAACTCCCATCCACGAACCCCTTCCTTCAGAGGAAATTAAGTTGGGGCCTTAGGAATTGTTACGTACCTACTCTTATGCGCCGTTTCCCGGTAAGCTCCTTGAGGGTTTCTATGAGAGATAGAGCGGCCAGCAAGCTGGTTTTTGGGTTGTCTTGGCTGGGCACGTTTGTTACCTTTATGTAGAGCTGTCCGACTTTCGACTTGACCTTTATTTCGTGGATATTCTTATCTACCGAGGGATCGGCGACTACGGTAACCGTAGCTTCCTTTCCCGCCGCCAACGATACCGTTGCCACCACATTGACGTTCACGGGAAACCTCTTCACGGCCTCGCTCGCAGGTCCTTCAAAAAGGACCGTCCTACTCTTGACATCTACACCTAACGCCTTCGGGTTTTTAGTAGTCGTCACACTAACTTCCTCTATCCCAGCGTTGCTCATAGCCTTAATCGCGTCTATCCCGGCCACTGCCCCGCTCGGGATTACTATCGAGGTGTCGTGTTCCTCCGCTATCCTCATAAGTTCGTCGTATAGCGCTTTGTCCATCAAGGCGCTCACGCTCAATATCACCATGTCGGCCTTCCTCAAAACTGAGGGAGCGTACTGCTTGACGGCCTCGGGGGAAGCCGCCTCAACTACCAAGTCGCACCCCTCTAAGAACTCGTCAAAGGTCTTGGAGACTTCACACTTCTCCTCTTCGCACAACTTGAGACACTTCTCCGAGCTCTTGTCGAAAAACTTAAGATTTGTATTTAAGAAATCTTTGTTCCTGACTATTATCCTCCCTACGTTCCCGCAGCCTATGACGCACACCTTCATCTTATCTCCGCACCTAAGTCGACGATAGGGGGCGAGAGAGTCAAATACCCCATGCTCACCACGTCGACGCACTCATTGACGTATTGGAGAACGTTCTCCTTGTTTATACCTCCGCTTACTTCCACTATCACCGACGGCTTCGCTTCCTTTAATCTGCACGCAACTCTCTTGGCCTCTTCAGGTTCCATATTGTCTAACATCACTACGTCCACATAAGGCAGAACCTCTAAAGCCTCCTCCTCGCTGGACACCTCGACCTCTATCTTGTGCGCAAACGACGCAGTTGCCCTTGCCGCCTTCACAGCCCCTAAGAGGTCCCCGAACGCATTTATATGAGTATCTTTTATCAGTACCATGTCGCTCAAGCTCATCCTGTGAGTATCTGCTCCCGCCGCCTTGGCAAACAGCTTAGCCCACAACCTCATTCCCGGAACGGTCTTCCGAGTAACTGCCACCCTTACGTTATTGAACCCAGAGGAGTCGAGGAGCTCTCTAACCTTCCTCACTTCTGTTGATATCGAAAGCACGTGGATGAGGAAATTAAGCAATGTTCGTTCAATCAGTAGGAGCTCCTTTGTGAGGCCTCTAATGCTGACGACGACGCCTTGGGTCCACCCAGTGGGTGCAATGAACTCCGGCTCAACTCCAAGCGCGCCCAGCGCGCCCTCAATCAATGAAGGACATACCATGTACACGCGGCTACGGGCGTGAACTTCCATGACTCTTTCGTGGTCGTTGTTAGCCCAGAAGATGGCGTCTGTCGTAACGTCTCCCAACGGCGAATCTTCATGGAGCCACCTCTTGAACTCCTTTGCCAGCCTCCTCGAATACTGAATGCACACTGCAGAACCCCACTTACTTTCCGGCAAGCGAGGTTCAGAAACTCAGCGTCCTATTTGTCGCAAGATATTTAATTGAGAGAGGGGGGCGGAGGGCGAGAAAGTCGGGGAGGGGTTTTGAAAAGGGCGGGGTTAGCGAGCGTAGCTTTGATAGCGTTGTTAGCGATCTCTGCTCGTCTCCCCTCCCCCCAACCTACTCTAATAAACATGACTCCCACCTTGTCGCAGTCCTACGAAGTACAGAAGCTGTTAGCCCCTTCGGGCGGCACTAGTTTCGGAGGCTCCGTAGTACTCCTAGAACTCCACAACTCCACCTACGACGAGTTGCCTCCCGATTTCGGCACCAAAATAAACTCAACGTTAAGGAAAACGTACGGCGTGTATTCAACTTTGGACTATTTTACTCTAAGGAAAAGAATATATAAAGCTTTAAACCAAAGTATGGTAAAATACATAACCGCTAATTTTAAATACATTAAGTATCTCAAGGACTTGGCAGAACAACTGGACGGTATAGGGATATACGTCTACGAAGCGACCTTCGACGCTTGGAAGGTGTATAACGACCTCAAGACGATAAACAAAACCTACTCCGAATACCACAAGTTCTGGGAAGGCGTAGCGTCCGATGTAAACGAGTTCGAAAAGCGGTTCGTCACCGAAGAGGAGAAGTACGTAGCCCAACTGCCGATCACTTTACACATAATAAGTCAACTACTCGATAAAGCAAAATCTATAATAACTGCATTTAAAACTATCAGAACTTACTACGTACAAGCTTACAATGACTTCAAGAAGGGATTATACGAATTATGCGAGGGTAAGGGAAGCGTTAGGGACTTGACCATAAAATTGGGCAAAGGAGAGGGGCTCGAAGCTGCCGTAAGGGGGCTCTTCTCGCAAGCTTTCCTCTATACTGTGAGCAGTTGGAACGCGCCCCTGTGCAACGGCACCCGCCCGAGCACCAAGTTCGTCACTACCGTCCTAGGTTATTTTGTCTCCTTAGCGCCCACCAACTTGCTGGACTACCACGATTACTTCAATATTACTGATAAGGAGATGCAAAGCGTTGTGTTGTTGGCCACTGCCCTATCTCCCAACGCGACCAAAGAAGAGGTCAACAGCGCGTTGACTGAAGTTTTGCGAGGGACCATGTCGCTCGACGTCAACACGGCCCTCTTAATCCTAAACGCCGTGGAGGGGAGTAAAGGGGTCCTAGGCGAACTAGTAGTTAAGTTCATGGGTGTAAAGGACGAGTGTATGAAAAACGCAATAGTTCGTTCGATAGTGGCGAGGACCCCCCTTACCGTGCTAGCAACTGCGTGCGAGAGGAAGGGGATAATCGAAATCTTTAAATCACATAACGTGAGAGCCAGCGAACAAAATGTGGACGACGTAATCGCTCGCCGTGGAATGACCGATGACTTGATCAACTACATGTCTATCATATCCCTCATAAAGAGGTTCGAGAAGCTGTCGATACCGTTGAACTTTACCATGTCCCTCCTCTACGGAAAGGTCGAGCCGGAAAGGGTACTGAAGTGGTACCTCAAGGAGAAAGGAGTCCTATACCCTAGTTGCATCTACTCCGGAGTAGTGGGTGCTAGGAGCTTCGTAGAAGCTGAGAAGAGGGCGGCGCTGTGTGTCTTCAATAATATAGCACGTATGATGTACAGCTACGGTTTTAGCAAATCGGCAATAGACTCGTTGGTATACAGCATAGTAGCGCTGGGGCCTGGTCTCAGTGAGGATCAAATTAGAGAAATTGTGCTCAGGACCATATTGAGCGAGACCACAGCATTGAACGACCCGAGGTTAGAGCTGCTCAAGAGCTTAACTAACATAACGTCCTTGTTAAGGTTAATAGTGTGGAGCAACACGCCGGAGGAGGCGCTAAACAACGTTAGAAAAGTCCTCGATATTATGACGCAAAATTTCATGTCGAAGTACGTCGCGACGGAGCTCCTCGTCGGAAGGGACGGAAGACACTTGCTCTTCGTATTAAACGAGGACATATCTAGACCTATTACTATTGCCGGTTTCAAGACATACGTAATCAGCCCCACTATAATTTCAAACGAAATAAAGAAAGCTACTATGGCGGATATAGATTTCGTAAACAAGGTAGGTGCTTTCTTAGTGCTATTAGCCTTGATCCTAAGCGTCAGAAGCGTAAGGCTCGCTCTCTTACCGGTGTTAATAATATATATAGTATTGCAGTATTATAAGATCATTGTCGTCTTGATTTCCTATCTCGGCATCAAACCTTCTAATATAGACATAGTAATAGCGACAGCGACCATACTGGGAATGGGAATAGATTACTCCCTTTATACCGTAGCCAACTACAAAAGGAAGTTCACCGAATCTATAAAGCCCGTACTCATAGCGGCGTCAATGGCCTCTTTGGGTTTCGTGGCCTTCGGGACGGTCTCGACCTTCACTCTTCCGGGACTGGTCACGCTAGGCATATTCGTCCCCATAGCTATCTTCTTCACAGCTGTAGTAGGACCCCTAATTACGATAATATTTAAAGACGTATTGAAAGTGAAAGAAAACAACGCGAAACAGTCCGTCCCCGTCCTGACCGCGCTCTCCATAGATATGCCTAAGACAACATTCCTAGTTGCTTTAACAATTACATTCTCTTCGATTTACGCCGTTATGAGTACGCAACCCGGCTACGACCTCTACTTGTTCTTGCCACACGACAGTTCTGTAGTAAGAGCCTTTGTAGTCTTACAGAACTACTCCAGCCCCGGGGTCTTGGGGCCTACCATAGTCATGCTCCACATGGGCAACTCGGACCTAAATAAGGTAGCCAGCGAAGTGGAATCCCTTTCGAGATACTTCATCGAAAGCGGAAAATTCAACTACGTATTTACCTATACCCGCCCGTTGGGACGTTTCGTTTCAGAGGATCCCAAGGTGCTCGAGCTCGTGGGAGGCGACCAATACATAAAGGACGGGTGGTGTGTGCTCTACCTGCTCCCCAACTCGCCGCCGGACTCAGGTAAGGCTATAAGTGTGATAAAGGAATTGAGGTCCTTCTTGGCCGTGTGGACGCGAGGCAAGGCGTTCGACAGAGTTTTGGTAGGCGGTCGAAGCGCCACGAACTATGACATAGCAATTGCGGTAAACGAGATAACTTTTAATTATGTCATACCAATAATGACGTTAGTAGCAATAGTGACGTTTGCGAGCCTGCTGAGAAGGATCGAAATGGTAATAGCAGCCTCTATGAATTCCGTAGCCGCGCTAATAGTAGCTCTCGGAGTCTCAGCGCTGCTGATCACCCACCTGTTAAACATGACTCTCTTGTGGGTTATAATACCGTTAATAGTAACTGTAGTCCTCAGCGTGGGGAGCGACTATTCTGTGTTTTACTTCTTCGGGCTAAAGGAGGCTTTGGAGAGGTGTAAGATCCTTGAAGAGGGCGACTGCGCTTCTAAGTTAAACGCGGTAAATTACAGTTCTTCAGTTATGTACAAACTCATATTGGGCTTCGCTACCACTTTCAGCGTAGCGTACTTGGCTTTCCTAACGTCAAACATATGGGCATTAAAGGAAATAGCAATCTCCTTGGGCCTAGTCCCCATGATACTTACTTTCTCACTGTTCACGTTAGTACCGGCCTTCTTTTCGCTAATATGGAAGGAGTAGGGCTCGAAATGTAGCCAATTGCATCACCCGTCAGCTTCCAGCGCGCCTCTCATCGCCCAAGAGCGCTAACAACTATTTCAAGACCAAGACCTTAGCCTTTCGATCGCGTCTTAACCTCCTCAAGGCCCTTGCAGCCATCTCGAGGGCTTTCCTTGGAGTCTTGTCTATCCCTACTCCCACCTTCACGTCGTACATCGATGACACTAACCGCGCCAGCTCTTCGGACACGGAAGGGTCCGAGAACAAGAGCACGTTGTCCCCACCTAAGTAAGTCCCGATAGAGCCGAACCCAAGTCCTATTTTGAGTATAGTGTCCAAGAGATTCACTGACTCTATGAAACCGAGGTACTTGTCTCTCATCCTGAAAAAGTTTATATCGATGTGTATTGCGGCTATATCAGTCGTCGAAGCGCAGGGAGAACGAGAGTTCAACGCTTCTAACGGCGTCCTTCCACAACCCACGGTTGTCGTGATGGGAACTGGACTTACTTTAGATACTTCTTCGAAGATCGGCATTGGGTCATCCACGCCGTTTAGCAAGAAAAACAAGACGTCTTTTCTAGTTGGTATATAGAATGCACCGAGCTCGTTCGCCGCCTTGGTCGCGACCATATCTATTTCTGACTGTTTGATCTGAATCTTCCACTCGCGGTCGTCCCCCAAGCTTTCGGTCCATTCCCTATAACCGTTTAAGACTACGCTGGCCACTCTGTGCATGAATAGTTCCCTTGGACCTTAGGTGGGGCCGCGGGGATTTGAACCCCGGACCACGGGGGCCCAAGCCCCGCATCCTTCCAAGCTAGACGACGGCCCCTCTTCCGCCACTTCCCGCCAGAAAACTCCTATAAGCTTATTCGCGCTCGTTCTCGGAACCAACCACTAGAGCAATGCTCATAAACACGAACAATATTGTGGTCGTTATAGCAACCTTGATAA
Source organism: Ignicoccus sp. (assembly GCF_056435145.1). NCBI lineage: Archaea > Thermoproteati > Thermoproteota > Thermoprotei > Desulfurococcales > Desulfurococcaceae > Ignicoccus > Ignicoccus sp. The sequence goes on along the minus strand of NZ_JBWNMZ010000017.1, from coordinate 79,476 downwards.
TTTGAGGTATATCCTTTCCAAAAGTCCACAGTATTACAACTATCAGTATCATTGCTATGAGTATGTCGCTCTCATTAAAAGAGCTCTTCAACTTCAAGCGTTGCCCCTAACCTTACTAACCCTAACTTATCCGCTTTCCCCTGGATGCGCTGCAGTGTGCTGGGCGACTGAGGAGAAGGCTGTCGTGGGCGAGCTCGGCAAGTGTTCGTGGGGCGCTTGTGTGTTCTGCGGATGGGGGAAGAGGGTCGGTAGAGACTCTCCAGAGTCCTTCATGGAAAAGGTGAATAAAGCCTTAGCTTCTAACCCGAGGAGACTGAAGGTATACACTTCGGGGAGCCTCTTCGACGACGCCCAGTACCCGCCTTGGTTGAGGCTTTGGTTGGCGGAGAGGGCCGAAACTCCTTGTTTGGAAGAGCTGCAAGTGGAGAGCTTGCCGGACTTCATCACTTACGAGAGGTTGCAACCCTTCCTGGGGCGGAAGTACTCGCTCGTCGTTTCCTTAGGCTTGGAAGTAGCTGACGACGAAGCGTTGAAGAAGTTGGGCAAGTATCCAGCCATGAGCGTGTCCAAATACGTTTCCAAGGCAACATTGCTCAGAGAGGTTGGTGTAAAGGTAAAGACTTATGTCTTAGCAAACCCGCCTGTTGAAAACTGGAGGGATTTGCTTGATACGACAGTAGAGCTGGCTTTGAAGTACTCGGACGAGGTGGTGATTATAAACACATATCCTCACAGTGACAGCCCGCTCTTCAAGATGTGGATAGAGGGTAAGTGGAAGCCTCTCCCTCCGGACGAGTTCTACGAGGTCGTAGAGAGGTGGCTCCACGACCCGCGTGTTCAAGTGGACAGCAGCAACTTCGCGTTTAGGCCCAGGTTCCCAAGGCAGCTGAGGAAGAAGATAGTTGGAGCGTCCAAAGAGGCCCTGCTTCACCCTTATTACGAGGTCTGGCAACAATTCTTGATCCACTTCTACGAACCCCCCAAAAAGAAGAAAGTCTTACTATTCGTTCCGTGTTCGTACAAGAAACCCTATTACAAGAGTAAGACGTGGAGAAGCATAAGGAAAGTGTTGAGAGAGTTGGAGGTGTTGCGGAAAATACACATGGTGGCTGTGAGCTCGCCCGGCGTCGTTCCAGAGGAGTTTGCCGACGAGTATCCGTTTAACGCCTACGACTGGCCCGAGTGGGAAGAGACTGACGAGATAAAGGAGCTCTACGTCAAAGTGACTAAAGAAAGGGTGAGGAAGTACCTAGAAAAGCATGGGAGTCACTACGAGAAGGTGTTGGTTTACTTGAAGCCAGACAGTGAGAGCTTCAAGGCAGTTATGGAGGCTTGCGCGGAGCTAGGGATAGAGTGCGTGCAGTGCCTAAGGCGCTACGACGAGGAGGTCAAGAATTTCAAGCCCCCTGTTGCCCACCCAAAGGCGTTGGAGGACTTGAGAGAGTGCTTGGAAAACTTGAAGAAGTGGTCCGAAGGGCTTCTGAGCTCTCCCACTACCACGCGAGTCCGCTAGAGCTGGCCAAGGAGAGGGTTAACTTCCTCAGTCAGTATTACTCTTTCAAAGATGTGGAGGTGCCCGGCTTCGTCGTCGAGAGGTGGGGGTGTACGGTCAGAGCGTTTGGGAAGAGGGTTCCGTGCTTGCCCGCGGGCTTGGGCTCTTCGGAAAACTTCGTAGTCGCCGACTACGTCGAGTTTGAGAACGCCGGGACCCTGGTATTTGACGGCGCCGTGCTCCCCCGCGTGAGAAGGGTCTTGACCTCGCCGGCGATCGTTGTTCCCACAGACTTCAAGAAACTAGTAATGAAGTCTATGAGGGAGGGTGACTTCGAAGCCGCCTCTTGGGGCGAAGCGGAGGGCGCGGTAGCCTACGTCAAGAGGGGTCGTCCGACGTGTATAATAACCTTCTACGACGCCTTGTGGTACGGCTTCGCGCACTCGGCCACAGCCATAGCTGCCTTAAGCGTGCTCAACACTTCCAACACCTTGATATTGGTGCCCCGATACTCTCGGTGGGAAGATTTGTTAACTATGTGTGACGTTGCCGTCCTAATAGACGGGATAGGCGTTTCTCCTAAGGGCTTGGGCAGCGAGGAGTTATACTTAACAATAGGGGGGCTCACAGAGAGCTTCGGTTCCCCTTTCGACACGCCAGACAAGCTGGACCTCTGGGCGTTGCGCCGTCACCTCAAGCTCTTGAGCTCCCTGGCGAAATAGGTGAGGGGAAGGCTTTGGACGAGGAGAGGTTGAGGGCAGAGGCCGAAAGGGTCGCCGAGAAGTTGAAGGCTAAAGGCTACAATACCTCCGTAAGGAGAGCAGTCATAAAGAACCTAATTGGAGATACCATAATTAAGTATAACGTAGTGGCGACCAAGGAAGAAACTGTAGTGAGGTGGAGCGTCTCTGAGAGCACATACGAAGTCAGCATTAGAGTAGCCGGAGAGGTGGACGAAGAGGTTGCAGAGAGCAAGGGGTATCAAGTGGAAAGGGACGGCGAGTACACGAGGCTCTTCAAGAGGTCTACCAAGCCCTTCAGTTTCTTGGACAACTTACCGTAAAACCCCCTCTTGTCAGCGTTGGGGAGCCGCCGTTGTTGGAAGAAATAAGCTTAAGCGGAATGAAGGACGCGGAAGTGTACATAACGAAGTATAAAATTTTAAGGAGCGAAATAGACGACAGTAAGCTGAAATGGCTCAGCGCCGGCACGGAGAGCTACGTAGCGGTTAGAGTTGTTAGAGACGGAAAGGTAGGCTTCTATTCAACTACCCTAGACGAAACCAAGGATCTTGGCAAAGTGGTTAAAGAATTATACGAAAGGGCCGAGAAAGTCTCAAGGGTCTCCAAAAAGGTCGAGTGGTGGCCGGGCTTCCCCTCCACGAGGTGTTCTCCCGTCCCCGGAACCTTTAGTAAAAGTTTGGCATCCAATGATTTGGACTTCGTTCTTGATATTACTAAGAGAATAATTGAGTTGGCTGATGAAGAGTTAAACGTTATGGGATCGGTGGGTCTTGAAGTGAGTAAGTGGGCCGTAGTCAACACGGAGGGCGGAGAGTACGAAGAGGACGAGACGCGCGTTGAGGCCTTCGTGGCAGCTTCCAAGAGGGTTAACGGCTACTTAACTAAGGCCGTAAGCGACGTCTACGTGTCGAGGACCTCGCCTCCGGACGTGGATGCCTTCGCTGAGAAAGTCTTCGAGGAGGCGAAGACGCTCGAACTGCGACCCGAGAGGATAACCGGAGAGTACCTAGTCTACTTCGACCCTAGGGCGGTTGCCGAGCTGTTAGAGTTCCTCGCAGAAGCTTTCTATGCCAATAACGTAGTGCGCGGAAAAAGCCCCTTGAGCGGGAGACTCGGAGAGCAAGCCTTTAACGAAGATTTCACGTTGAGCGACAACCCGACTCTGCCGGGAGGTCCGGAGAGCCACGGATGCGACGAGGAAGGTATCAAATCGGAGCCGTACGTCCTAGTAGACGAGGGGAGGGTAAACGCGTTCTTAGGAGACTTGTACTGGGGCAGCAAATTGGGCTTCGTGGGCAGAGGGTATAGAAGCAGTCCCGCGCAGCCGCCCTCTCCAAGTTACACCAACTTAACCCTTCACGCCCGCGAGGGGGCGGAAGGAGAAGTCTTGGTCGCGGGCCTCACCGGACTACACACGGCGACTCCAGAGACCGGCGATATGAGCGTGGTCTTGTCGCCAGCATGGAAGGACGGAAAGCACGTAGAGGCAGTCATGAGCGTCAACGTGTACGACCTCTTCGGCGAGTTGCTCGAAGGGGTAGACAGAAACGGCAGGTGGGTGGGTTCTATCTTCGCTCCGGGCGTGGCCGCTAGGGTCAAGCTTACGTGAGGGTCTCAGAGCTCGATCAGTTCCCAGAAGACTACGTGGTCGCCTTTTGTCCCGTAACGACCCTTGTGACAGCTCCACTCCAACGCTCCCGGCGGCAGCCTCTTGACGACCTTAGCGCTCTCGTACATACAATAACCCAAGAGCCCCTCCACCGGTCCCTTGGCCACGACGAGATTTCCGACGAAGTCCGCGCTGACGTCGAACACTCCCCTCCGAGTGACGTCCCTCACACTACCTTTGGTTATAGCTTCTATCATTATTCTATTATCCTTTGTTTTTAAGGTTACCCCAGCACCAACGGAATCTTTTATCGTAACGTCAGTTACGTGCGCTAAGAATTTACACTTCAAAAGTTTCGGCAAGAGCGGAGCAACGCACGGCGAGGAGTGAGCTATTAGGGGCGGGGATCCTCCGACTACTATCACTCCTTCTGGTAAGTCAGAGAGGGGACACTCCAAATAGTCGAACCTCACCGCACACTGTTTCTTGAAGTGTGTAGCCCTCCTAAAGTCGTCGTGAGTGATAGTAGCGTAAAGGGGGACGTTAACTCCTAGCGCCTCCAGTTTCCTTAAACTCTCAAGCCTCCTTCCTTTCACCCTCAAAAGTCCCCTCATCCGAGGCCTAGGGGAAAAGTATTGGCGCGTTTGCCCGTCGTGGTCTCCTTAGATCCCCCTAAAGGTAAGGGGTGGAAGTGGGCTCTGTCGATCGCCGAACAGATGAACGACTTGGTAGTGGCGTTCAAGGTCGGTTGGCCCTTACTGTTGGAAGGCAAAGAAGAGCTCCGCACACTCAGAAAGATGGCTCCCGTCATCTTAGACTTAAAGCTCGCAGACATAAGCTTTACGATGATAAATATAATAAGAAGGCTTGAGTTCGACGCAATTATAGCTCACGCTTTCGTAGGCCGGGAAAGAGCGCTCCGAGAGCTAAAGGAACACTTAAACGAATTGAGAAAAGAGCTTTACTTAGTTGTAGCGATGAGCCACAAAGGCGCTGACGAGTTGATCAACAAGATGTGGAGGGAAAATATCTTGATAGCCTACGAGCTCGCGGACGGCGTTGTGGCCCCGGCCACGAAGCCGGGGCTTCTAGTGAGGATACGCAAGGTTTGGCCCCGAAAGCTCTTGAGTCCTGGCGTCGGAGTTCAAGGAGCTAGGCCTTGTAGCGCCGTGAAGCTCGGGGCGGACGCAGAAATAATAGGCCGCACCGTAACGCGTAACCCATCGCCCCGAGAGTACTTGCTGAGGCTGTACTCCAAATGCAAGGAATGAGAGCTTGCTTTCGCCCCCCTTATGGAGTTTCCCAAGCTTATATTCTCGCAGAAGGAGCCTCAGTTAGGGAGTGAGGCACCATGAGAACGAGAGCCGTCCTCGCCTTACTGACGTTGGCTGTCCTAGCGTCCCCGGTCCTCGCCGAAGTCAGCAGCATGGCCAAACTACAGGAAGCCTTGGCGAACGCCAGCCCACAGACCAAGACTTGTGTAGGGTGCCACATGCAAGCAACCCCCGACATAGTCATGCAGTGGGCGAGCAGCGAACACGCTAAGAACGTGCCCAAGAACGTGCTCAAGCTCTACGAGGCCATAGGCTCTCCTAACGAACAAATAGCCAAGAAGTTCCAGAACTACCCCTACAACGTCGGCTGCTACGAGTGCCACGGCATGTTCAAGGATAAGGAGAGGGTTGACGTTGTCAACCACTTCGGTTTCAAGATAGTAAGCATCGTGACCGCCAAAGACTGTAGCCAGTGCCACCCCAAGGAGGCCAGGGAGATAAGCTGGACTTGGCACGGCTTCGCCTCCCTCAACACTAACCTCTCCCCGTGGTATGCCAAGATAGTCAAGTACGCCAAAGAAAACAACCTCATAGGCAAGATGACTCCTCCGGTGTACACAGCCACTAGGGACAAAGACATGCTAACTTGGGAGTGGTGGAAAGAGTACGTCAAGTATCTGTACATGTACTTGAACGGCGAAAAGGTACCCGAAAAGTGGGAGAAGTACATCAAGATGTTCGGTACCCCCTACGACTACGACTTCAAGAATATAGTCAGCCCGCTCTACCCGGCCAGCGGCGGACTTAACACCACCGTAGCGAAGAGGGTCGGCTTCGAGGCCGAGCTAAGCATACAGTGTGCAGTAGGCAAGAGCAAATACTTCCAGAAGGTCAGCAACGTAATGAGCTACATAGGCTTTAAGAACGCCTACGTGTACCACGCGTGCTACGAGTGCCACGGCAGCCTGGTAATACCCTACAAGAGGGAGAACGTGAACGTCAAAGGCTTCGCCGGCGTGGAGAGGATGAAGTATTGGGGTTGGCCTAGCAACGGCGCCGGTAGAATCGACCCCGACGGAAGCCTAGGCACTTGTACTGCGTGCCACCCGAGGCACGAGTTCAGCGTAGCCCAAGCGAGAGAGCCTTGGACTTGTGGACAGTGCCACATAGGCTACGACCACCCACACATAGAAATATATGAGGAAAGCAAGCACGGTAACATCTTCACGCTTCACAAGGAGAGGTACAACATGGAGCACATACCTTGGAGGGTCGGTGTGGACTTCGACGCGCCCACTTGTGCTACGTGCCACATGAGCACCATAGCTAGCCCCGACGGCAGCATGATACTAGTGAAGGGTACTCACGACTTGACTAAGAGGCTAGTGTGGGACCAGATGCACTTCTTCGCGCAGCCGAAGCCGAAGTGGCCCGACAACACTCAGAACAAGATAGTGATGGGCGGCAACATACTAAACGGCAAGGGCTATGAGAAAGTTGCCCTGAGGGGCTACAAGGTCGTCGACCTCGGACCGGCCCCCGGCGAACTTAAGTTCCCCAGACTCATGACCGTAGAATACACCGGCGAACTCAAGGAACACAGAGAAGAAATGATGAAGGTCTGTGAGCTCTGCCACAGCAGCTCTTGGACCGAGAACTTCTTCAGAACGGCGGACCAGAACCTCTGGGACTACAACGCAGTTGCGCAGTTCGCCTTCCAGCTCCTGAAGAAGGCATGGGCACAAGGCATACACGACCCCAAGAACAAACTGGACGAGTTCATGGAGGTTATGTGGTACTACATCTGGCACCACCAGGGCAGGAGGTGGAGGAACGGAGCCTACATGATGGGCCCCGACTACGCCCACTGGTTCGGCATAGTCGACACAGTTATGGAGGCACTGAACAAGATGATAAGCTACTATGAGAACGCGCTGGCAATAAAGAGCTTACAGCAGCAGCTCAACCAAGTACAGCAAGCGCTAGCAAAGTAGACTTGAGGCCATAAGAACCCAAATTAAACCCTCAAAAGAGATTTTTTTAACACCTTACTCATTCCTCTTGTACGAGTCCCTTCCCGCCTTCGCCCTCCACGCGGCCTCGGCGAGCCTTTGGACTACTTCCTTGTGGGGTCTCTGAGGCCTCTTCCACGCCTTAGGGTTGTCGTACATCAATGAAGCGATTAAGTGGTCGGCAACAACGTCTGCAGACGGGCAGAGGTACATGCACAGCCTACAGCCGTCACACGCCTCGGGCCTCGCAAGTACCGGCCTGAACTCCCCGTTCTCTTCGATTACCTTTATCGCCCCAGTAGGGCACCAAGTCTCGCATATCTTGCAGCCCGCACAAGCGTTAGAGGCGTGAACTACGCGAACTGCCTCGAAGGCCTCTTCTAAGGGTTTCGAAGTCTTGCTGACGACTTCTATCTTGTTCTCCATAAACTTGTAAGTTCCTCTGGGTCCGTTCACAACGTTCCCCTCCTTTTTTATTCCCAATAGCTTGGCTAAGTCCAAAGCCCTTTTGACGTCGTACTCAATGTTTACGATAACCTTATTGCCCCGTACAATGTGAGATTTGTACTTGACTCTCACTTGTCTTCTGGCGTACTCCTCCTTCCAACCCACCTTCTCGCCGGCCTTCGAGGCTAGAGCTACCTTGGGCGCCTCCGGGGCCAACCACCTCCAACCCCCCTTGGGCCACCACTCACCGTATCCCAACCTCTCCGACCACCTCTTGAGGATCTCCTCCCACTCCTCCCATAGCTCCGGATGAATATCCTTGACCAGCCTGAACTCCCACGCCGTAGCCCCCGGACACATGAAACAGCCCACCCTGTCAAAGCCCTTAAAGTACAAAGGGTTCAACGGGACCCTTCTGTCTATCAGATAAGCGAACTCCAAGAGTTGGGGCCACGGGAGGATGGGATTCACCGTAGTTATAGTTGGGAAGTACTTCATCTTCATTATTGGTGTAGCCCTGGCCCTCTCTAAGCTCTCCCACCACCTGTTGCCCACGAAGTTGGTGACGTTTCGAAACTTGATTAAGGTCTTTGCAATGGGTCCTAACTTTAGGACCTTGCAACACCACCTAAAGTCCCTTGCCGGGGGCGAGAAGAGCTCCACCGCCCTCCAGAAGAGGTCTCCCGCAGAAGCCACGATTAGTTCCATACCGAAGTGCTCGGCCTCCTCCTCGACGGTCCTTACCGTCTCCGGCAGTTCTATGCCGGTATCATTAAACAACAGCTTAGCCTCTATTCCCATCTCCTTTAGTATCTGAGCTACTAGGGCCGAGTCCTTCCCTCCAGACAAGGAGACTACTCTAACCCCCTCAGGGGCCTCTGAGGCCACGCGACGGCTCCACTCCAAGAGTTCTTGGAGGTAGGCCTCGTTTGCCTTTAATATGTCTCTGAGCGTCTGGGGCTTCTCGCTCAATGCCCCCTTGCGAGGGTGTTTCCAAGTCTTGTCCACCCGGAGCTTACCGCGTTTTGGCACGGCGACGCCAACTACCCTCCCCTCCCTGTCCACAAGGGCGACTTGCTTGTGTCCCCTCCCGACTACCTCGCCCGACCTCGGTTCCTCCACGGTTACCTTGTCTATGAAGCCTTTCTCGAGCGCTCTGAGGGCCCCTAGGTAGCCCAACCTGACCCTCCACTTTCCGGATAACGGGTCGTAGATAACCCTCGCCAATATGTCTCCATCAACGACTAATTCGTAGGCGTGGTCCAAGGCGGATGTCTTATTTAGGAAGACCATCCTACCTCCGGTCAATGCTTCGAATGCCCCTTCGCCCACCTCCTCGTCGAAGGCCCTCGAGAGGTGTAGTCTGTCCCCTTCCCACGCAGGCCGAAGGTCCTTGGGGTCGAAGAGCTTGAGCCTAACGCTCCCCTCGCAGTCGTGCCTCCGGAAAACAGGCACGTTGAGCTCTGGACACCAATATATTCGGAGCTCCCTTTCCCACTTCCTTTTCAACTCGGCTGCACCCGCGCTGGCGGGAAGTACCGTGGGTAACCTTAATAATGATGAAGGATCCGAACGCCCAGTGGGCGTCGCAGACGTCGGGGGAACTAAGACGCGGGTCGCCCTATACGAGAACGGAACTCTAAAAGGGCTGAAAGAGTTCCCCACGCCCAAGGACGAGCCGGTTTGGACGCTCCTTCGGGACTACTTTGAGGACAAGGACGTCGAGACGTTAGCTATATCTACAATGGGACCCTTGAAGATGAGCGAGGGAAAGATAGTCTCTAACCCCCACTCCCACGTCAAGGAGCAAGAGGTGGGAAGGCCTCTGACGCAGCTCTTGAAGGTTCCCGCTTTAGTGATAAACGATTGTGTCGCTGGTGCCTACGCGGAGTTCAAGGCGAGAAAGGTAGAGAACTTGGTCTACTTGGCCTTCGGTACCGGGGTCGGGACGGGCGCTGTAGTTGACGGGAGACTCTTGTTGGGGAGGGAGGGCAACGCCCACGAAGCGGGTCACTTCGTTATGACTTTAGGCCTCAACTTGAAGTGCGGCTGTGGCAAGACGGACCACGCGGAAGCCGTGCTCGGCGGGAACAACATATCGAACTACTTCAAGCGGATGGGGTTCGAAGCCTCAAGCGCCTCAGAGCTGTTTAATATCATTAAGATAAATAGCAGAGCCTTTGATATCTTTAAGAAAGCTTTGAACTCTTTCGTCAGTTCCGTAATAGCTTTCTACGATCCAGAGACGGTAGTCCTAGGAGGCGGCGTTTTTACGAAGAACAAGGAAGTGTTCCTTCGCGCTTTGGAGGAACTGGGGGACTACCTACTTTGGGAGCCCCCGAGAGTGGAGGAAGCCGTTTACGGCGAGCTTAGCCCCCTCTACGGGGCCGGGATATTAGGGATAGAAAAGCCCCGATGGTTAATAAAGAAGTTGAGATATGTATCCAAATGGACCTTTTAGATACTTTGCCACGCGGAGGAAGGCCTCTAGGGAAACGAGGTGCCGGTAGTTTTTGTGTGCTCCAACTGTGGGCGCGCGATAAAGGTTTACGTCAAGCACAACTCCAACGGTGTTCCAACATTAGAGAACGTCCTTCAGTACTACGAGTGCCCGTACTGTCACGCCACCTTGATTCCCGACTTGGACTTAGTCGACGTAGAGGCGTTCGCGTGGAACCCGAAGTTGATAAAGAAGATAGTGGAGGGGAAGCTGGGGCCGGAAGAGAGGAAGAAACTCGAAAGCACTAGAAAGGGCAGAAAAGTGTTGAAGAGCGTCTTTGCGCTAAAGAAGCTACTCGATGAGTACGAGCTGGTAAGAAAGAGCTCACGAATCAACAGCATGATAAACAATAGTAAGAAAGTCTATAAGAATAAGCTCAAAGACTTGGGTTCTGGAAGCGGACGTTTTTAAGGATTACAAGCTCACTCGGGCGAAAGCTCAACTTCGCCCTCTTTTTTCTTCTTCTCCTTCTTCTCAATGACTATCTCGAGAACACCGTTGTTGAACTTAGCTCTTGCAGTTTCCGGTTTAACCTTGGTCGGCAGAGTAACTCTCTTGTAATACTTCTTGCCGTTGCTGGCCCTTATCTCCACGTAGCTCTCTCCCACTTTGACCTTTACCTTGTCCTTCTCTGCGCCGGGGAGTTCGGCTATTACGGTCACCTTGTCATCTTCTTCTAGGACGTCTACTAAGGGTTCGAACTCCTCTTCCTTCACTTCAGCCCCGAGAAGGCCTCTGCGTACGTTTCCGAACTCTCTGACGACCGGCTTTCCGTCGGGACCGATGCTTATCGAAAATCCGTAGACGTAGGGCCCGAAGCGCTCAACTCTGACGTTGCCGCCGCTCCTCATGGCTTCGTCGAGGACCCTCTCTAACTCTTCCTCGAATAGGCTCAACTCCCTCTCGATGTCTCTTAGCAAGTAGTCGAAGAGGTCAAAGATCCCTCTCCTCCTCCAAACCACCGTACTTCCCGGAGCCGGGGGTCTCGCGAAACCTTATAAGAGGGGGAGCTAACACTTCATATACTTAGAGAATAAGGATTTTAGGACCTCCTTCGTGTACTCTTTCGGCGTGTCGGACGAAACGTTGCACAGCAGACTCCCGTGAAGGGTCCTCGCGAGCGCCTCGAGGAGTCCTCCGAGCTCCTCATTACACGTCACCAACCTAACTATATTTTTCAAGTCGACCTCGCAGAAAGTCTCATACATTTCTCTGTACTTGGAGTTCAGAGTAGCCAAGTCGAGTAAGTGGAAGGTAAGCTTAACGTTTATATCATCCTTCAAGAACCCGTAGTACTTATCTACCAAACAATCTATCATCTTGTCGCCCGTAAGCTTGTTTTTCAAACACTCTTCGACTATTCTTGAAGGTGAGACCGTCTTTATTACCTCGCCAACTAAATTCTCCTTGTTTTTGAAATACCAAAAAACTAGGGTCTTAGACACCCCGACCCTTTTGGCTATGTTCTCTATAGAACCCTTCTGAAAGCCTTGTTCTGCAAACACTTCTCTGGCGGCCTGGAGGATTTTGGTGCGAGTGTCGGAGTCCTCACTCAAAGGGGTTCCCCCTGGGCTGAGTAGCCGGAGAGTAAATGAAGGGATCTGGAGAGGGCTTGAAGGTCCGATCTGGAAGGTTTTGGTGCGGGGGGTGGGATTTGAACCCACGCAGGCCTACGCCATCGGGTCCTCAGCCCGACCCCTTTGGCCAGGCTCGGGCACCCCCGCGAGGCTCCGCTCGCCCCTCCTATCTTACCCTTAAAAGTTTATTCAGACAAGGGTGGGCTCCTCACCCTTCGGACCCTAAGGTCTTCATCATAAATTTGCCCCCCGGCCTCCACACGGCGGGTATAAGATAGTCTTGATGCCCCTTTTGGGAGTGGTAGGCAAAACCAACGTTGGGAAGTCTACATTCTTCAGTGCAGCAACCATGGTTGAGGTGGAGGCCGAAAACAGACCGTTCGTAACCATAGACCCGAACGTGGGCGTAGCGTTCGTTAGGAAGAGGTGCGCGCACGTAGAGCTAGGCTTACCGAAGTGCGACCCTTTGAACGGCTACTGCTTGAAGGGGCAGAGGTTCATACCAGTAAAGCTGGTAGACGTGGCCGGCTTGGTCCCCGGGGCGGCCGAGGGGAGGGGCTTAGGGACTAAGTTCCTCGACGAAGTGAGGAAGGCAGACGCCTTGTTGATCGTGGTTGACGCCTCGGGCAGCACAGACGCCGAAGGCAACCCAGTGCCTCCGGGCACCCACAACCCGGCAGAGGACGTGAAGATCCTCGTGGACGAGTTCTCCGGCTGGGTCTACTCCCAACTAAAGAAGGATTGGAAGAGTTTCGTCACGAAGGTTTCAACTATGGGTATCAAGGCAGCAGAAGCGTTGAAGGAAAGGCTAAGCGGATTTAGCGTTAAGGATCGGGAAATAATAAATGCCCTAAACGAGCTCTCCCTCGACGAAAACTTAGCGAAGTGGAGCGACGACGACTTGAAGAGGTTTGTAAGAAAGGTGGTCGAACTCCGACCAAAGGTTATAGTGGCCAACAAGTCCGATTCAGAATTTGCCGAAAGGGGAGTTGAGGCGTTGAAGGAGGCCTACCAGAGGACCCCAGTGGTCCCCACCTCTGCAGCCGCTGAGCTGATACTTAGGAAGGCGGCCAAGGTTGGCGCGGTAGAATACGTGCCGGGCGACTCCAGCTTCCAAGTAGTAAATGAGAAGAAACTAACTGAGAAGCAGAAGAGAGTTCTAGAAATGATCGAAAAGAAGGTATTCGAGCGGTGGGGCAACACCGGGGTGGTGCAGTCTCTCAACGAGGCCGTCTTCAACCAGCTGGAGATGGTAGTCGTTTACCCCGTACACGATGCCAACAAGTTCACTGACAGCGAGGGAAGGGTGTTGCCGGAGGCGAGGCTCGTCCCTAAGGGAACTAAGCTGAGGGAGTTCGCAGCCCAGATACACACAGACTTGGCCAAAGGCTTTCTATACGCAATAGACGTCAAGAGCGGAAGGAGATTGGGGGCCGATGCCGAGGTAGAGGACGGAATGGTAATAAAAATAGTTTCGGCCAAGTAACTTACCGACCGGAAAAGAAGAGTATATAGTTTAACTTACCTTTCGGATATGTGGGTTAGAGCTCCCAAGAATTGCGGTGAGAGCATGAGCGTCAGCAAGCCTCGTAGGGAATTCCTCAAGAAATTGGGAGCAAGTACCCTACTGTTGGGCGCGCTAAGCAACATAGACTGGGCAAACGCTATGGAAATGTTCAAGGAAGCCGTCAGGAAGGGCAAAGTTAACATAGTCTGGTTCGAGGCCCAGAGCTGTACGGGAGACACCACCTCTTTGATCCAAGCCACGGATCCAGATTTAATTGACGTCTTAACCGGAGCGATCCACCTAGCGGGCCCCGGCACGGTGGGGCTGGCGTTCCACGACACAGTTATGCCGGAGTGGGGCGAAGGAGCAATAGAAATACTCAGGCTCGCCGAAAGCGGCGCTTACGACCCCTACGTCCTAGTCATAGAGGGTTCAATACCTGACGAGAACCACGCGAGGAAGTTCTGTAAAGACCCGAACCGCTGTGGCTACTACTGTTTCGTAGGCGAGGAGAACGGGCGCGTCATAACTTGTACTGAGTGGATACACAGGTTGGCTAAAAGGGCCGTGGCCGTAGTCACGGCCGGGACTTGTGCCTCTTACGGAGGCATACCGTCAAACAAGGTCCTCGAGCCGCCTCCGGGTTGGAGCTATCCGGAGTGGAGCTTGGCCCCTACAGGGGCAGTGGGCTTCTTCGACGACCCCCTCAAGGGCTACAAAGGCTTGATAAGCCGCCATGCGGAGATGCCTAACTTCACTCCGTACTTTAACTACATCTTCAGGGACTGTGACCCAAAGCTGAGCCCAGAAAGCACTTGTAAGCCCGCCGTGGCAGTGCCCGGGTGCCCGACCAACGGCAACGGCATACTGAGGGTGCTGGTTCACTTAGTCCTCGCCGCCCTCTACCCGAAGGTGGTCCCCTTGCCGAGGGCCTCCGAGTGGCTGGACCAGTACGCGAGGCCGAAGTACTTGTTCGGTCGCACGGTTCACGAACAGTGTCCTAGAGCCGGCTACTACGCGGCCGGCGACTTAAGGAGGTTGCCGGGAGACAACGACGCGAAGTGCTTGTTCGCGGTAGGGTGCAAAGGCCCGGCGGCAAATTGTCCGTGGAACAAGGTCGGGTGGGTCAACGGCGTGGGCGGTCCGACGAGGACCGGAGGCGTCTGCATAGGTTGTACCATGCCGGGCTTTAGCGACGCGTACGAGCCCTTCTATAAGCCGCTCCCGGCCCCGGCCGCCCCCAGCGCGCCCGAGGCCTTGGCGACGGCCGTAGGGGCGGCCGCTATAGGCGCCGTGGTCGGGTACGCGCTCTCTAAAAAGGCAAAAGGGTGAGGGGGTGAGGGACCATGTCCGAGAGATCTAACCGTCCGCTAAAGAAAGAGGAGAAGGACCCCAAGATGGTCCTCATAGCTCCTAACGTGAGGAGGATAAAGGGTAACAAAGCTGAGATCTACATAGACCCGATAACGAGGATTGAAGGCCACTTGGGCCTCAAGGCCGAAGTGGATGTAACCACCAAGAAGACTAACAACACGTGGGTATTCGCAACTATGTTCAGGGGTTTCGAGGTCTTCATGAGGGGGAGACCGCCAGAGGACGCAATCGCCATATCCTCTAGGATCTGTGGAGTTTGTGGTGCCAGCCACGCCAACGCGGCCACTATGGCCACAGACATGGCGTTGGGCGCAGTACCCACGCCCTTAGGAGTAGTCTTAAGGAACATGGCGTTCGTGATGACCGACCTGCTCTACGACCACGCCATAATACTTAACTTGCTGGGAGGGCCAGACTACAGCGAAGTGGCTGTCAGCAAGCTGACCCCCAGCTGTTGGGAAGCGGCCAAGACTACCCCGGCCGAGTATTCGGCCGTCCATGGCTATAGGACTATAGCTGACATAATGAAGGACATGAACCCGATAACCGGAAGGATATGGCAACTCACCGTGAAGTATCAAAGAATAGCTAGGGAGGCCGGAGTGCTCATATACGGAAGGCACTCCCACCCGGCAACCTTGATACCAGGCGGGATAAGCACCGACTTGAGCACCGCGCAATACCTCTTCGAAGGGTACGCCTTCCGCTTGACCCAACTAACCGCTTGGGTTAAGTTCGTGGTTGCCGTATGGATGGACCTCGCTGACTTCTATAACAAGAACTGCAACTATGAAAACGAGGGCTACACCTACGCGAAGCCTATACTCTACTCTTCCGGCGTCTTCGACGACCCAGAGGCTTACAGTCAGTTGGGCGACGATTACAAAACCATATACGAGAAGATAGACGAGGTAGCCAAGAAGAGAGCCGCGCCGCCGGGACTCTACATAGGAGGAGAGTTGGTGACCGAAGACATAACCGAGCATCAGAGGAACGTAGTTGAGCTCGTAGATAGCTCCTTCTACGACGAATGGAAAGACAAGACCACCCTCTTCACGAAGACCGACCCCGCGGGGAACCCGTTGGTGGGCGGCGACGAGACGTTGATCTGGTATCACCCGTGGAATAAGACCACGATACCAAGGCCTACGGACAGCAGCTGGAGCGGTAAATACAGCTGGGCTGCCACAGTTAGGCTCTACTGGAAGGGCAAGCTATACCCGTACGAGGTAGGTCCGATAGCAAAGATGTACGTAATGGCTTATAGCAACTTAAAAGGCTGGGTAGAGGACGAAGGTGCGCCCGTCAAGCACGGCGGCGGCAAGATAGAAGTAACCTTGCCGGCGTCTCGCAACGTGACCGACTTACCCAAGGGAACTTGGGAAGAGGTGACCTTCACCTACTACGCCCCCTCCAAGAGTACCACCATAGAGAGAGTGAGGGCGAGGGCATTCGACATGGCCGTAGACGTAGCCGACGCTTGGGCTTTCGTACTCAGAGGGTTATATTACATAAACAGCAAGGGTATGACGCAAGCGTCGAGGCCTTGGAAGGAGCCGACCTTCTCGTTGGGCTTCGGCCAGCTCGAAGTGCCCAGAGGTAACGTGGAGCACTGGATAGTCGTTAAGAGCGGGAGGATAGCCAACTACCAAATACACGCCCCGACCACCCAGAACGTAGGCCCGAGAGCCCCCAAGGGAGAGTTAGCCAAGTACTGCTCCAACGAGCCTTGGGTGACCAAGAGCCCAGAGGGCTACTGCCTAAGCCCGTTCGAAGCAGCAGCTCTTCACACGGTAGTGAGCGAGGAGGTAGAGCCAACAAAGTGGACTGGTCTGGACTTCGTAAGGGCGATAAGGAGCTTCGACCCGTGTATAGCTTGCGCCGCTCACATAGAGTTCGTACAAAACAAGAAGGTTCTTAAGAGCGTCAAGAAATTACTCACTAACGCGTGTACTATACAATAGACTTTTTATTTTTGCTTACTTAACAGAAAGTAGGCCGTTTTAGGATCGAGTCTTGGCCGGAGGGTGAGGGATCGTGACGGTCGGAGGTTGGGGGTCGCCCAGCGACTTGTTCAACTTTGCAGTGTACTACTTACTGATACCATCGGTGTTCGTCTTCAGTGCGGGGTTCACATACAGAGTAGTAAAGATGCTGCTTAATGCGAGGATAGGGCCCGCCCAAAAGGGCCAAAATGCCTTCCCGGAGTTGATAAAAGGCTTAATAATGACGTTCATAAGGCCGATACTCTTCAGCGCCAAGACCAGGCCGGATGACTTCGTTACCGGACTAGTATTCCTCCACATAATCGGAGTCATACCTTTGCTGTTCTTAATGGGCGAGCACATAGCGTTCTGGGTGTACTACATTCCGGGTTACATAAACTTGTGGCCCTTCAACGTACCACTGAGTATGACTACAGCCGTACTAACGGTCACCTCACCAGTTACCCCTTCCAGTAACATGTCGTTCGCGTTCGTTAATACCATATGGGGGCCGCTGACAGTAGTGCTTAACGGAGACTTGATGGCGCTGCTAGTGCTGATAGCTATAGGTTACAAGTGCGCGTTGAGGCTGACCGAAATAGTGCTGAAACATAACCACACGCCGGCAAGGATAGGTGACTTCGTAGCGTACGCGCTGCTGTTCCTCATAGTGTTCTTTGGATACGCAGCTGCTAGGCACTGGCCCTCCAGCAACGTAGCTGTTTACCGCAATGTGCTGGGCCTCCACGTGCTATTCGCCGAGCTCCTCTTGATGTACATACCGTTTAGCAAGTACTGGCACTTCGTTTTTGGTTATTGGTACGGCAAGCTCCACGAATGGTATGACTTGGAAGTTAAGAGGGGTGAGGCGATATGAGTGAAAGCATGGACTTTTCCCGCATGATGCAAATGTTAATGTCACAGAAGGTTAGCATAGACGAAGCAATAAAGAAAGCCATGAAAAAAGTAGATGCAGTATTAATTCATTATATAGAGGACTGCTTGAACTGTGGAACGTGCGCCCCGGCGTGCCCGTATTTCGTAGCGGGCCCCCAGTATAGCCCAGTAAACAAGGCCGAGGACCTCAGGAAGATATACCGCAAAGAGATGACCATACTGGGCAGGCTACTTGGACCTCTGGTAGGTGCGGACAAACCGAAGACCGAAGAAGACATGAAGAGATTAATGGACCTCGCGTACGCTTGTACCAACTGCGGCCACTGCTACTACACGTGTACGGTAGGCATTCATAGCGGCACCATGATAGGGCTGCTGAAGAGCATACTGACCGAAGCCGGATATGTACCAACCTTGCTGAACTTGTTTGAAGCTATAGAAGTACAAAACATGCATATGAAGATACCTGGTCTGAAGGGCATTTGGGAGGACGCACTCAAAGAAGCGCAAGAGAAATACGGGGAAATAGAGTTTGACAAACAGAACGTAGACGTTCTGTTCCTGGGCTGGCTGACGGACGCGATGTTAATGAGGGAGGGGTTCGTAGCTACTGTGGGGATATTAAACAAGCTCAAAGAGGCTGGACTCGTTACTTGGACGACGTGGCGGGAGCCATTAGGCATAAGGTCCCCCATATCGGTAGTCATTGGGAGGAGCGAGAACGCAACAGCTGTCATGAGGAGGATCGTAGAATACATCGAAAAGATAAAGCCAAAGTACGTAGTAATGATGGACGGAGGCTTCCCCTACCCAACCTTCAGGTTCACTATGTACCCAACAATAGTTAAGATATTGGGGAAGAAGCCGGAGTGGAAGGTAATTCACATCACCGAACTCTTAAATATGTTGCTCAGAGAAGGAAAAATAGCGTTCAAACAAGTCAACGAGCCCATAACTTGGCACGACCCGTGTCAAATGGGGAGACACTCGAGGGTGTTCGAGCCCCCTAGAGAGCTGCTGAAGGCGGCCAGCAAGGGCTACAGAGACTTGCCCCACAACAGAGAGATGAACTACTGCTGCGGAGGAGGGGGAGGCATAGGCTGTATACTGAGGGAGGTG
This sequence comes from Ignicoccus sp., assembly GCF_056435145.1. Taxonomy (NCBI): domain Archaea; kingdom Thermoproteati; phylum Thermoproteota; class Thermoprotei; order Desulfurococcales; family Desulfurococcaceae; genus Ignicoccus; species Ignicoccus sp. The sequence goes on along the minus strand of NZ_JBWNMZ010000017.1, from coordinate 60,940 downwards.
AGAGCGATGATGAGTCAGCTGGTAGGTCAAGAGATAAGGCTGCCTCCCGACGAAGAGGAGTTCGAGAAGAGAATAGAAGAACGCCTGAAGCTAGCAACCAGAAGGAAGGTAGACGACATCGCGAAGAGCGGTGCCAAGCTAGTATTGACGGCTTGTCCAGCTTGTATAGAAACGATACAGAGAGGAATAAGGTGGCACGGCAAGGATTACGGCATCCAAGACGTACAAGTGAAACACATATCGGAATACCTAGTAGACAAGCTAATAGCCCCTGCTCCCCAAAGGTCCGCTCATTAACTTCTTTTTACACACCTCACAAAAGGCCGCTTCCTTCTCATCCACGTCCAATATCGAGTTAGAGAAGCTCATAACGCACTTCGGGTTAGGACAGTGGGAGAGCCCGAGCAAGTGACCGAGCTCGTGTAAGACCTCCTTCTCTACTCTTTTCAGGAACTTTTCTTCGTCGGGGGGCCACCCGTAGAACTCGTTCCTCAACCTCGAGAGGAACACGGCCCCCACCCCGAGGGCTGGTAAGGCCACGCCGAACACGAAGTTCAGGCCTTCCTCGTAGCCGTCGGCGTCTATTATGTACAAAGTCAAGAACCCGTTGACCCTCCCTAACATTTTTAATAGCTTAGAGGCTAGGTATTGTTTCCTCTCCCAGTTGTAGGCCTCCAAGTTGGGCTGTAACTTGTGATAGTCTATCAAGACCGACAAGCCGGTCTCCCTAATTATTGCTCCCTTTGTCCTCACGAGTACCTCTGTAGATACGTCGCCCACCCTTCGGAGTATTACCTTCAAAGTTTGGCCCCGCCAGACCCTTTACTGTGGGAGAGTATAATGGTTCAACTACCCTTGGTCTTCGGCGGTCGCCTCGAGGAAAGTTCGCCGTACGCGGTGCTGGGCGTTCCTCTGGAACACGGCCCCACTTTTAGGGAAGGGGCCCGGTGGGGCCCCTTGGAGGTTCGCAAGGCTTCCAACTACATAGAGTTCAAGTGCGAGCTCAGCGGCATGGACGCCGACCTCCTCGGGTTCTACGACTTGGGCGACGTCCCGGTAGTTAACGACGTAGAGAGGTCATTAGAGTTGATCGAAGCTGAGCTACGCTCGACTAGAAAAGTCCCTTTGATAATAGGGGGTGAGCACACCCTCACCTACGCGGCCCTCAAGACGTTGGAACCGGACTGTTTGGTGGTCTTCGACGCGCACTTGGACGCGAGGCAAGAGTACGCGGGCGACCCGTGGAGCCACGCGAGCTGGCTGCGGCGCGCCCTGGAGGACCTCCGCCTCTCGAAGGTGGCGGTAGTGGGGGCCCGGGCGTACGTCGAAGAGGAGGCCGAATTCTTGGGGAGCAGGGGAGTCTTATTTGCAAAGGATATGAGAGGATTTTTAAAAAGGTACTTAGGGGGGTGTAGTTCAATATACATAAGCTTGGACATGGATTACTTCGACCCTTCTGTGGTCCCTGGAGTATCTAACCCCGAGCCCGGAGGGGCCACATTTTCTGACTTTTTAGAACACGTGAAGGAGATACGACACTTGCCCTTGGTGGGCGCCGACGTTGTGGAGCTCTCACCACCTTACGACCCCACGGGGACCAGCGCGACTTACGCCACGAGGGCCCTCCTAGAACTGGCTACTTCTTTGAGACCTCTTTCTCGATCTCCTCTAAATCCATATCGCTGAGAACCTTCATTATTTCTTTGTATCTGTTCCTTACGGTAACCTCCGTTACGCCGGCCACGTTTGCTATTTCCTTCTGTGTCCTCCTCTCTCCCTTTTGCATGACAGCTATGTATATTACCGCAGCAGCTATGCCCGCGGGGTCCTTCCCGGCAGTTATCGGGCGTCCCTTGATTTTTTCCATTATTTTCATCGCGTATTCTATTATATCGCCCCTCAGTTTGAGGGCCTCGCCTATCCTAGGTATGTGGTCCATGGCGTCGGCAATGGGTACCTTAAGCTTGAGCTCTTTAGTTATGAGTCTGTAACACCTAGCGACCTCCTTTCTATTCACCTCTAGCTTCTTGGCTATCTCGTCCAAAGTGCGCGGCTGGTGATGAATCCTACACGCCGCGTATATTACCGCTGCGACCACGGACTCTATGCTCCTACCCCTCACGAGCCCCTTCTCGACGGCCTTCCTGTAGATTACGGCTGCTTCCTCTTTGATTTGTTTCGGGAGGTTCAAGAGGTTTGCCATCCTGTCGAGCTCGTTCATAGCTATGGTTAAGTTCCTGTCCATGCCGGTCTGAATGCGCGCTCTGAGTTGCCACTTCCTGAGCCTCTGGACTTCTTGCCTCTTTCTAGGACTTAGGCGCTTACCTAACGCGTCCCGATCCCTATGATCTATAACCGTGGACAAGCCGTGATCGTGGAGGGTGGGAGAGAGGGGAGCGCCGGTCCTACCCCTCCTTTCCCTCTCCTCGGGGGTGAAGGCCCTCCACTCGGGGCCTTGATCCACGTAGCGGTCTAACACTATGGTGCCGCAACGAGCGCACACGTACTCCCCGGTCTCTTCATTGAATACTATGTCCGTGCTCCCACACACGGGACATTGCAACCTAAAAGACTCTCGTTCGGGCAACTTAGCCCACACCCCTTTTACTTGTTTCGTTGATTACACGACCCCCAGCATTTATAAATTTTATGGCTACCCTCCACTGTGTTCGGGAAGGAATGAGAGTGTTAGGAGCCCATGGACCCCTTGCGGGTGTGGTGGGCCCGGGGGGATTTGAACCCCCGACCTACGGGTCTCTCCTACACGGGTCGTCGCTCCAGACCACGATCATCGCCTCATGGCTCTTCCAGACCCGTAGCTTTCGTCTGGAGCCCGCCGCTCTGCCTGGCTGAGCTACGGGCCCACCAGACTTCATCCGCGTGAGGTGTGTTACCAGGGGATTAAAATACTTAGCAGCACGCTCTCTTAACGAGGAGATCAGTCACTTCTTCTGCTTCCTTCACGCCCAGATCCTTCAAGTTGGAGGCGAACACTTTCTTGCCCGCCTCGAGCCCCTTGCAGAGAGCCTTCCTCAATCCCCTAGCCGGGAGCCATATCACTGCGTCCAAGTTTAAGGTCTTTATTCCTGCTGCCTTCGCCGCCGCCGACCACGCCCTCACCGCCTCGTCCCGCTTGGAGCCCATGATATCCTCGACCGTGCCGTCGACTAGTTCGGAAGCACAAGTTACGGTCGCCACCCTTCTGTCTACAGGGACCGGCACATCGCCCTCGACCTCTACCCCCGCGGCCTTGAAGGCGTAGTACGCCATCTTCGACGCGAAAACTACGGTCTTCTCCGTGCCCTTTGCCCCGAGGACTCTCGCCAGCTCAAGCCTCAACAGCTCCAAGTCCCTATATCTTAACGCATGTGTCGAGATCCTCTCCAACACTCCCTTGACCTTCTCCACCCTTCTCGCTTTCTGATCCTTCAGCGCGACGTTGTATTTACTCATCTTAATGAACTTTATAAGGTTGTCCACGGTAGGTTCGTTGGAACTGAAAAACTCTCCAAACTCGGTCCAGTACTCCTCCCCGGTCCCTCTGAGCCTGTAGCTAACGAGCGCGTTGCCGATAACGACACCCAACGACTTGACTCCGTGCCTTTCCACCACCTTTCTTATCGCTTTGAACTGGGGATCTCTGGATTCTATCTGCTCAACGTAGTTCTTCAAAATAGAGAGGGCTTTGACCACGTCCTCCAATTCACGCACCGAACTTCTTGGCTCTGTTTGAGTAGTTCAACATTAAGTTTATTAGGTCGTAACCGCGGAGCCTTAAGACGCCTTCCATAACGGCGCGCTCGTTGTACTCCTTAGCCCCGTCCGGTATGAGGTTGGGCGCATAGAGCAGCGCCGGCACAGGGTCGCCGACGTGTTCCTTTACTGTTAAGGGCGTTGCGTGATCCGGAGTGACGGCGAAGACCGCTTCCCCATCATAGTAGTCTAGCAAGTAGCCCAAGACGTAGTCCAACGCCTCTATCATTTTTATCTTGTTCTCTACGTCTCCGTCGTGTGAGGCAGCGTCCGTGCCCTTTATGTGTACAAAGACCATATCGTAATCCTCGAGGAGTTTTGTTGCGGCCCTGGCTTTGCTTTTGTAGTCCGTATCGACGCCTCCCGTAGCGCCGGGGGGTACGAACACGTCCATGCCGACCGCTCGGGCGACTCCCAAGACAAGGGCGGTCGCTCCTACAGCTGCAGACTTAACGCCGTACCTTTCTTTCAGAGTAGGTAATTTCTTCCTCAGCGCGCCGGGCCCTCTAAGCAAAACTATGTTAGCCGGGGGCAAACCTCTTTCGATCCTCCTCTTGTTAGCCGGATGGTCCTTGAGTATCTGGTAGCTCCTAAACGTAATTTCGTTAATAACCTTGGCAGTCTTCCTGGCCTCAGGGGTGTCCCTCAAGGGTTTCGCCTCTTGAACGGGTTTGCCCACTTCGTGGGGATCTGTGTCGCTAACCTCGTCGCTAAGTCCCTCTCCTCTCAAGACCACGGCCACGCGGTGTTCAGTCGCGTGGTAGAACCTAACTTTAACTCCCTCTACCTCGCTCAGCTCCTCGTTCAGAGCTTTCACCAGTTCCTCCGCTTCCGGCAAGTACCTCCCGGCCCTCCGGTCTACTACTATTAGGCGGCCTCCCCTCTCCTCCACCGTGGCCAAGTTGCCCCTGAGGGCGACGTCCCCGGGGCCTAGCTCTGCCCCTACGCCCAAGGCCTCGAAGGGCCCTCTCCCTTCGTACCATTCAAAGGGGTTCAGTCCAAACAAAGCCAAGTGAGCCGTATCGCTCCCCGGGGGGACGCCGGGAGCTATCACGTCAATCAAACCAGCCTGTCCCCTCCGAGCCGCCTCGTCCATGTTGGGGGTGCTGGCCACCTCCAACGGAGTCTTGTAACCTAAGGAGGGCACGGGGCGGTCGCCCATACCGTCCCCTACGATTAGCACCATCTTCAACTGCTTCAAGGTCCTCGCTCCGGGAGTTAGACGCTCGGCGCTGTGTTATTATCCTCTAGTCCAGAGAGGAGGGCGGAAGAGGAGCTTGAGGCCCAGGACTCCCGAGGGACCTAGGTTTCTGAGGTCCGACGGGACGCCGGACAAGACGACCAGAATACACAAAGAGACCAAGTGGTTAGATTACGTACACCCTCCCGAGGCCCTACACTCTCCTAACACCACGTTCCGTGCGGCACTGTTGGAGTTTTTGACCACCCACAGGATTAACGTAATCGTGGCGGACGGGGACAAATATGTGGGGGTGGTCACGCTTCCCCGCCTGGCAGCGACCATAGCGCTCTGGAGGGAGAGGGAGACGCCCATTTACAAGATCTTGCTAGAAAACATTAAGAAGGTTGAGGAGAAGACAAAGCCCATACTGGACGGAATGGGTGACAAGGAGGTCTCGGAGGTCTTAGTCTCCGGTTCCCCGTCGATTGACGAAGCCCCGGTAGTCAAGGAGGAAAAGGTAGTGGGCGTCTTGAGGGTCAGAGAGGCTCTGCTCAGAGGGGGCGTCGAAGCTCCCATAGGCTCAATCGCCGAGCCGCTTCCCTCGGTGGGTAGCTTAGGAGAGGCGTTAATTGAAATGGAGAACAAGGACTTGCCCGTCGTACTGGTGGGGGACAGGATATTGGACGCTAGAGACGTGGCAAAGCGCATATGGGAGGAGAGGACGGAGGAAGTGGGAAGGACTAGGTTCGAGGACTTGCTAACGGAACCCTACGAGGTGTTTAAATATAACGTGAGCATAAGGGAGGTCTTGGAGAGCATCGACCCCCTTAAAGTCGACTACGTGCTCGTGGAGCGCGGGGGAGGCTACGGCGTCGTCCCGCTACCGAGACTCGCGGCAAAGGTCCTCCACCCCTAGTTGTTTTGTGTGCGACGCTATGTTAGGCAAACTCGCCAGGTACCTAAGGATAATGGGCTACTCAGCAGAGTACAGCGTGGAAGAGGACGAAAAAATACTTAAGAAGCTGGGGGACTGCATATTGCTCACCAGAGACAAAAGCCTCTGTTCCAAAGCGGGCTCGAAGTGTGTCTACATCTCTTCTGGCGACTTGAAACAACAGTTGGCCCAACTGAAGCTCGAACTGGGCTTGTCCCTAACCCTCCCCGAGAGACCTTTGAGGTGTTCGGTCTGTAACGGCCCTCTGGTGTACGTAGGCAGAGTAGGGGACAGAGAGCTGTGGAAGTGCGAGTTGTGTGGACAACCGTACTGGATGGGAAGCCACATAAAAAGGATCAAAAAAATCTTGGAAGATGTAAATAAAACCTTGAGTCCTACTTAGGGCTCTTAAGCCTAAAGCCCAAAGAGATCACGTTGGTAGGGCACACCTCTACACAACGCCCGCACCTAAAGCACCTGTAGTCGGTGACGTCCTTGTTCTTTAAAACGTAGTCGCCCATGACGTCAATCCCCAAGGGACAGACCATGCTACACAGCTTACACTTAGTGCATTTACTCACGTCGTTTATTTTTATTTTCAGCGGGTCATACTTGTTCATAATGAAGCCGTAGAGAGCCCCTATGGGACAGACGAACCTACACCAGACCCTCTTTATACCGAAAACCTTCTCGGCCACTATGTTTAGTACTAGCGCGAATACGACGAAGATCCCGTAGGCTAAGACAGTGCCCACCGTCGCCCCCGGCACGTTGGCCAAGACTCCGAGTATCGCGCTGCCGAGCTTGGACGCGTTGGACGTTGGAGATATCGTTGTGTAGAAGGGATAGCCCAAGGCCCAAGAGAGCAAGATGTAGGCCAGCAGAGCCGCCACCGGTATTGCCTTCTCAACCTTGGTTGGAGTGTGGAAGGTAGAGTGCTTCGGTTGGTTGGGCAAGTTCAACTTCTTTTCGAATATACTGAAGAGGAGGTCCATCGGGCACACCCAGCCGCAGAAGAACCTCCCCAAGAGGGAGTACAGCGCGACGACCACCAACACTGCCGTCAAACTTTCTATCGTTGCGTAGTGGGTCGCTGCGACCGCTTCCAAGAAAGCTATTGGGTCTAGCATAGGAACGTAGATTTCTTTTATCTTGAGCCCGGACAGATTGATGGTCTGGTTGAGTACAAGGTCTATCGGTCTGCTAGAAGCCAAACTTCCGTTGAAGAGAACCCCTCCCGTGAACAGTTGTATGGAGAACATGACCAAGATGAAAAGCTGGAGCGAGCGCCTCAGAAAGGTCCACTTCCCTCTTGGGGGCCTTCCCCTCAACCACTTCTTCATCTTGCCGAAGATCTTCAACTTCATTCACCCTAGACCACTCTTCAATGGTTTTGCTTTGCGGACGTTAAGTAAGTAATCAGCATTGAGAGAAGCCCTAATGGTCGCAGTAAAGGGATCAGTCTCTTCCGCCTTCTTTATTAGTTCTAAGTACTCGTCGTAGCTCATACCAGTATTTTTGAAGTTCTTTATCCTCTTTTCGTACTCTTCCTTCGGCAAGACGTGAATAGCTGCCCCCGGAACGGGGCAAGCCCTGACGCAGAGTCCGCAGCCGTTGCACTCCTCCCCCTTTACTCGCGTATGTACGCCCCACTCGTTGAAGTGGAAGTCGAACACCTCAGAGCCTCTGGGGCACGCCGAAGCGCAGCTCTTACAGTCGCCGCTGTTCCACGCCCAGCATAAGTCCGGGTCTATGAGAGCTACCCCCATCTTAACCTCGGAAGGCTTAACTTCCTTGAGGGCATCTGTAGGACAGACCTCGGTACAACGCATACACAGCTCACAAGGGTAGTTCATTACGTCATATACCACAGGTGTGCCAGCGTACTTGAGTCCCTTTTCTAAGCCTCGTAACTTTAAAGTGTGGTACTTCATGTGGGTACATGCAGTGTAACAGAGCCCACACCTAACACACTTCGAGTAGAAGTTCTCGTCGGCCCCGGGAGGCAACAGTTCGTAGTTGTCATATTTATATTCCTTTGTATAGGTTTGGCACTTTTCGGGGATGAGAGGGTTCTTGACTAAGTACTTTCCATTTACCTTTTCAACTAGGTTTAACGCCTTATAATAATTTATCTTCTCTTCGCTCTTGAGTACCCACGGCTCGTAGTAGTAACTATAACACCCGCCGTTTTGCTCTTCCTTCCCATTAGCCTCTAACTCCTTTAGCGCCTTCTCTGCCATAGGAACGGTCTTAGCTATAGCGGGTAAGATCACACTCGATACCAATAATCCCTTGATTAGGTTACGCCTGGGCGGGTTCACAGCCTTGTGACCCAGAATGCTTGCTTGAAGCGGAAAATAATAACAGAGGCATTAACATAACGAGGCCGAAAAGCGAGAAGCAGCTGGATGCTGACACAAGATCTCGTGAGCTAGGAGTAAAAATAAAAATCCCGTTAGACTAACTTCGTCTTACAGTCGGGACAGTAATCCTTCAGTTGTACGTTATACTTCGGAGCGGAGGTCTGTACCGGTGCAGTGACTGACGTCGGAATCTCCTCGGGTCTAGCCTTCCTGATCTTGGCAGCGCACGTCTTGAAATCGGGCTGGAAGAAGTACGGTTGAACGTCGTAGTTGTCGAGCGTTATAGCGTTAGCTAACTTATTGGGATCGAACCACGGTATGAAGACGTAGTCCTTTCTCGGACCTCCTAAGCCGGTCTTGGGGTTGAGTATCCTCGCCGGGGCTACGAGTTTTCCTCTGGGGCTCTCCACGGTCACCCAGTCGCCGGGCTTTATGCCTAGCTCCTTCGCTAGTTCGTAGTTTATCTCAACGTACGCGGTAGGCTTGACACGGAACAGTTCCGGCACCCTACAGGTCATGGTACAAGTGTGCCAGTGCTCTATCACCCTTCCGGTGGTAGCTACTAGCGGATAGTCGCTGCTGTTCCTCACAGATATTATGTTGCCGTCCCTGGTCCTGTACCTCAAGTTGAATCCAGGGGCCTCGGCAGGAGCCAGCGCTATCTGGAAGATTGCGCTTACGTCGCCCTTGTAGGCATTGAGTGCCTCGCCCCAGCTCATCTCTTCCAGTATCTGCAGACCCCTCTCGGGATCGCCGTCAGCCGGTTCGGCCTCGTACTTCTTCAACACCTTGAATGGCCCTTTCGGCTCGGAGAACACGCTTATCTTGCCATTGAACGCCGCGTCCGCATCGAGCTTCTCCTCGGTTATTATCACGGTCTTGTTTATAGTGACCTTTCCGGTCTTGTGGTCAATGTTCACCGGTAACCACGGCCTGGTCCACAGCGTAAGCCTTCCAGTAGGTTTCGGATAGACTATGTTGTACCACTCCTCTGGCAAGTTCTTCTTCCTCTTGTACTCTTTGTCATCTATCTCTTCAACGATCTTCTTTAATACCCACTTGAGCAACGGCGGGTTGTGCCATAACTTTCCGAGCCACTTCTTCTTGTGTATCGGGTGGAGTTTCGTATCGTCATAGTTCATTATTAGTTTATGTATCTCCTCGGGATCGTCCACATCCTTAACCTTGTTGTATATATCCTTGATTACCTCTGGGTCTGGCATCAACGGGTCGTACGGGTAGACATACCTCATAGCGCTCTCGTAGGTGTCGTACCTCCTCTTCACGCTCGGGTTGTAAGCGTAAGTCCATGGCCACGGCCAGCGGAACGCGCGCTGTTGCTCCCAAGTCCTCTTGCGGAAAGTCTCTCTGTCGGGATAGCTGAAGTCGTAGTAAGTGTTCTTCGATAGCGACCTGATGTCGTAGTTCCATATTCTGTCCAACACTTTCATGTGCCACTTTGGATCGTGGCTCTTCTTTACTACGTAGTCTACCCAAGTGGTTCCCGTCTTCTTTGCCGCCTCGTCTACCCTCTCCGGGAAGAACACGCTCACTATACCCTTTGGTACTAGGCCCTCGTCCTCCCACGCTTTGCCCAACATGGCAAAGATTATGTGGTCGCCCACCGCCTCCCCTGGCGGCTTGACGAGGTAGCGAGCGACGGAGTACCTCCTCTCAGTACAGCCGTAGAAGAACTCCTTCTCGCCGTAAGCGGCGGCTGGCAGTATCAGATCAGCCAAGTCGGTCGTCCTGGTCGGGTAGATGTCGCTAACAACGACGAAGGGGAACGCTGGGTCGTCGTCGTGGGGCTTAGCCATACCCAGCCTGAACTTGTACAAGTTAGGCAAGCTCTGGCCGGGGTTGGTCTCGGCTATCCACACTACCTTTATCTGACCGGCGTTGACCCTACGGAACATCTCTATTACGTGCGGGCCGGGGACTGGGTGTACATAGATCTTCTTCATAGTATCTTGTATCTCCGACTCAGAATAGCCCAGGTTCCTCATGAGTTCTGCCGTTACGTTCCTCCAGATGTTCTCGACTTCCTCTCTCGCTGCCTTCTTCGCTATAAGCCTCCCATAAGGAAGGACGTGAGCTAGACCTCCTTGGTCCCTTATTCCGCCACACGCGTTGGGTTGTCCGGTCAGGCTGAGAGTACCGCTGCCGTATTTACCTATCTTGCCAGCAAGGGCTAAGAAGTCTATTATGGCGTTGATACTGTGAACGCCCTGGATCTTCTGGTTTATACCCATCGTCCATAAGACCAACGGCTTCCCTTCGGCCAGCCACTTTGTGGCTAGCTCCATTGCCTTTACTGGCTCTATTTCAACGAAGGGGTCGTCGCCACTCATGTTAACTTGGGTGGGCTCCAGCTCGCCCTCCTCTATGAGTTTCTTTGCTAAGCTCCTCTTAATTAGTGGCTTCTCGTCGCCGAATAGGAGCTTTACCATTACTTCGGGTTTGTAGGTTTCGAAGAACTTGACAAACAATGCGAACCCTTTCCACCAGTCCCTATCAACCTCTTCCTCGCTGTTGTACTCCTTTCCTACGCTTGGATATAAGGCGTAGTTTGTGTTCACGCTGGCAGTAGTACCCATGTCCCATACTTTGTTCACATCGCCCAAGTTGTTGTACTTCGTGTTGTAATCCTTTAGGGCCCAAGTTTTCTGGGACTGCTTTATCACGGCAAAGTCAGCATGCCTCTTGAGCCATTCTATGTCGATGTACTCTGGATTCTCACATTCTACCTTACCTGCTTCTGGGTCTGCCTTACACTTGGCCAATCGGAAAAGCAATATGTGTATTAGGGTGTTCATGAAAGCAACGTCCATCGACCACCTGAGAGGCAGCCAGAGGTCGCTCACAACACCGGTCCTCGTCTTTCTAGGGTCGGCGAGGATGATCTTGCCCTTATCGCCTAACCTCTCCTTGACCTTAGCTATTCTACCGAAGACTATTGGGTGTGCCTCAGCGGTGTTGGTACCGATCAGTAGGAAAGTATCCGCATGAGCGCCCGTGTTGGGCTCAGGGACGTCTATTAAGTCGTAACTCGTCTCAGGCTCGTCCGCGCCGAAGCTGGTTATGTAGCCGCCTACCGCGGAGACCATACACATCCTCGGGTTTCCGTCTAGGTTGTTAGTGTGTATACCACCCTTGGTCAACTTGTTTATAACATAGCTCTCCTCGGTTCCCAGTTGTCCGCTTCCGTAGTAGGCGAAGCTGTGAGGGCCGTACTTCTGTAGAGCGTACTTCATTATAGCAGTGAAGAACTTGACTGCGGTGTCCCAGTCCACTTCTACATAATTACCTCCGTAAACCCAGTCGTCGATGGGTATCTTCGCGTCTACGTTCTTGTTAACTTGCTTGTTCTTGACCCTGGGAGCTAAGGGTATCTCTTCTGGCTTGATAGGCGGTCTGTTCAGATCCGGTATTATCCAGTCCTTATTAACCATGGGCTTCCTAAGCCTTCTCTTCCAAGCGTTGGGTTCCGCCCATCCCATGGCTTTATGTATGTAGAACGCCTTAGTACACATAGCACCGTGGTTTACCGGGTAGCCGGGCATTCCTAGAATTCCGTAGACCTTTCCGAAGCTGCTGACCCCGCTCTCTGGGTCCACTACGGCCATCGCTTGTACTCCACACCCTGTTCCACAGAAGCGGCAAGGTCCTATGGGGACTATGGTCATCCTTCTAGGACCTTGCATGTTTAGTACAGAGTTTATCGAAGCCTTTACCTCGCCCTCCAAGTCCTTGTTGAGCACCCTTGCTGCTTTACTGGCGGTCGCCATAGCTGCGCCTAAGGCTAGAGCCTTGAGTAAGCTCCTTCTGGTAGAGCTCGGCAAGGTAGACACTGCACCCAACAGTTGCTCTTTCCGAAGCCCTAATATACGCTCTCTGTATATGGGAGGCTTGAAAGTCGCGTGGTCACCCCTCTCCCTGTAATTCTTACTATCCGGATATTCGGATCAAGAGGTGTGAAACGGAGTAGAACATATAATGGAGTTAAGTGTCTGTCCTAAAGGGAGCGTAAGATCTGTTCAAAGTACTTACGCGCCTCCTCGGTTAATGATATCTCGCCCCTTTCCAACATTTCCTCTAATTCCTTCCTAGCCTCATCGTCTGCCAAGAATCCCCAAACGACGAAGGCCTTAGCAACTCCTTCAATAGATTCTCCCGTCTTTATCACTTTCTCTAAACTCTTTACATCAGGTGCTTCAACGTAGAATATTAGGTAGGCCGGATTGTCGGTCTCGTATATCTCAAAGCCTAGCTGTCTGAGCTGGGACGTTATCCTGGCGTGATCGTCAGCCTCCCTGTAGTTAGGGGCGATCAAGAAGAAACCCGTTGCAAAGGGCACTTGTCTCACACCGTCGAACAACTCTCCAAAACTCATTAAATAGTAACCGGCCGGCTGCCCAGGGCGAGAGATGAAACTACTGAGATATGAAACCTATCCTAATGTTAAGCTTGAAGTAGATGAGTTCGAAGGTCAGCCTTATTTGTTCTACGAAGAGTGCAGCACTGGCATTCGGTTGGAAGCGACGCTGGAGGACGAGCTCGTAGAAGAGGCAAAGAAGGCCCTCGAGGGAGAGCTGCCGGATTCATTGTTGGCAGTTTTGGGTATAGAGGTCTTTGGAGAGGACTTGGAGACGGTGTGTAACGAATTAAGGACGAGAGGTTTCGACTGTAAGTTCGAACGTAAGGATAACGAAGAATACTGTGAAAGCATGACCCTTAAACTCTCTACGTCCGGTCTCAAGTTAGTCAAGGTAATCATAGAGAACAACAGAGTGAGGGTGCGTCCCGCGAGCTCACAGAAGAGCTACGTAGCATTCAGGACAGACGGACGTAACGTAGTGGTTGAAGCTATAGTCCCCTCTACCTTGCTCTCCGTCCTCGAGGGCAAAGAAGACAAGGTCAAGGCTTTGCTTGGAGTTCTAGTGCCGGAGCTCAAGGACGTCGAGGTAAGCGATCCCCATGAAGTGTTGGAAGCGCTCGAAAGTAGCGGGAAGGACTATAAATTTTGTGTTGAACGTCACGAAAGTCTAATGGGTTGGAAACTCGAATGAAAAGTCTGTATCTGGTTAGACTTTTGAACGTCCTGACATATTAGTAATATTTAGACCTCTTCGGGGCAGATAACCTTGACAGTTGTCCTACAGAAGACCGATGTGCCGTTGCAAATAGAAAAACCAGCGAACAGAGAGCTAATCGATAAGCTGTGGGAAGTGGCGGAGGAAGTTAAATACATCCTCGTGGAGTCCAGGAACGTAGAGGAGGCCCGCAGGGCCTTATATCAGTGGTTGAACGAAAGGGAAACCAAGTACATGTACGGTGAGGTGGAAGTACATCCCCTAATAAGGGCCCAAGCACTCGAAGCCATAAGGGTGTTCAAGAACGTCATCGCTCCCTTGAACGAAAGGTTAACCGGCTACTCGGCGTTAAAGCACTTGTACAAATTAGCTAGGTACGAAGGCCTGGAAGAAGTCGACGAAGGTTTCGTGCTAGAATTCATACACTTGTTCAAAGCGATCTACGGCAACCCGGACATATACCCAGCAAAGTACGCAGAGGGTCTGGGGTACTTCGACTTCTCCAAACTAAAGGGACGCCAGGCGGGCATAGCCAGGAGCGAGTACCTAGATAGGCTGGCCACGCGCGTGTGGGAATACATAAAGCGCTACCCCAGCGGTCTCGACCCGAAGGTCATAGAGAAGAGGAAGGAAAACAGAAAAAAGATATTAGAGGTAATAGGAGGAACTGAGGACGACTGGAAGGATTACAAGTGGCACTACAAAAACGCCTTGAGAGGTAAGAGAGCCATAAAGATATTGAGAGAGCTTGTAAAGGGTTTAAGCGAGGAGGACTGGAAAGCCCTAGAAGACGCAGCTAAGTATAACGTCCCCTTCGGGATAACTCCCTACTACTTACACCTCTTCGACTTCGAGGAGGGGTGGAAGCACGACTACGCTGTGAGGAGACAAGTGCTCCCGCCCCTTCACTACGTTAAAGAGATGGTAGCGCATTTGGACGAGAGGGAATACTACTTTGACTTCATGGGCGAACACGACACCAGCCCTCACCCGCTGATAACCAGGAGGTACCCCATGGTGGCTATACTCAAGGCCGCTCATACGTGTCCCCAAATATGTGTCTATTGTCAAAGGAACTGGGAAATAATGACTGCGATGGACAAAGAAGCTATCCCTACGAGAATGACCATAGATGAGGCTATAGACTGGTTCGCCGAACATCCCAACATCATTGACGTCCTCGTGACTGGCGGGGATCCATTCATACTAAGGGACCAAGACATTGAGCACATAGTGAAGAGGTTGAGCGAGCTAGACCACGTCAAGATGATTAGGTTCGGCACCAGAACTCCAGTCACCGTCCCCATGAGGATAACACCGGAGTTCGCCGAGATGCTTGGATCTTACATAGAACCCGGGAGGAGAAATATCCATGTAGTAACCCACGTAGAACACGCTTACGAGGTAACCCCAGAGATGGCTGAGGCCGTTACCAACTTACGCAAGAATAAGATATACGTTTACAATCAACAAGTGTTCACGTTCTGGAACAGTAGACGCTTCGAGACCTCTGCCCTTAGGATAGCGCTAAAGAGCATAGGCATAGACCCGTACTACACGTTCTACCCGAAGGGGAAGTGGGAAACTAAGGACTACTTGGTACCCGTAGCCAGAATACTACAAGAGAGGAAGGAAGAAGCGAGACTATTGCCGGGCACATTTAGGACGGAAGAACCCGTCTTCAACGTCCCCAGATTGGGGAAGAACCACTTAAGGTCATGGCAAGACCACGAGTTAATAATGATAAGGCCTGACGGCAGGAGGGTGTACTTGTGGCACCCGTGGGAAAAGAACATCCAGTTAGTAGCGCCTTACATCTACACTGACATGATCTCCATCAGAATGTACTTAGACAAGTTAAACGAGGTGTTCGGGGAGGACTTAGAAGACTACAAGAGTATATGGTACTACTACTAAGCATTTTTTGTTCTTTGTTAGGCATCGACTTGCGCGCTGTTAAAGGTAAGGGGCCGCGAACACCCTCGAGGTTTCGTAAAGTTATAACTTCGGTGTTAACGGGGGTCGGAAGGAATGCCAGCAACGCTCAGTCGAGACAGAGCTGGGAAGCGACCGTAAAGAAAGTTTGAGCCCGGTGCTTCCAGCGTTTTAAGGCCCTAAGAAGTCTTCTGCCTTGGGGGGCTCTGGGGGTAATCCCTTTCTCTCCCTGATCTTCCTTATGAGCTCAGGCAAGAGCTGGTCGGGCACTGGTTCCCACCCGTAGAACTCGGTGCCCCAGAACGCCCTACCGGCCGTCACACTCCTCAGCTCCATGGGGAGGTCGAAGCTCTCTGCTATGGGCACTGCCGCCACTACTCTAGCTTGACCGCCCATGTCAATGATTTCCAGTATTTTCCCTCTGTGTTTCGTTATGACGCCGGTTATTGAGCCGATGTACTCGTTGGGGACCCTTATGTCCAGCTTCTGCCAAGGCTCGAGTAGGGTTGGGCTATCGGTCAACATGCTGGCGTATACTGCGTTCCTAACTGCAGGATAGAGCTGGGCGGGGCCTCTGTGGGCCGGGTCTTCGTGTATTATCGCATCCCAGAGTATCACTTTAACCCCTCTTACTGGTTCCTTGGCTAACGGTCCTTCCTTCATGGCGAGCCTCCAGCCAGCCAATATGGTGTCCTTGACCTCCCTTAAGTGCTGGACACCGACAGTCTTGTCGATGAATATGTTAAAGTTCTCCTCGTCCACTGCCCATATTCTTCTGGCGGTGTCGGCGTCCCAGTTGACTTTGTCTCTGAGAATCTTCGCCCTTTCCCTCGGATCCTGGTCGTCGGTTATTTCACCCTTCTGAATCATCTCGATCACTTCATTTTCTAACGGCTCTACTGTTATGTAGAGCTTGTTGTGCTTGTTGGGACTCTTGCCTTCCACCTTTTCTCCGGACTTCCTAACCGTCTCGCGGTAGGTTATTACCGGCGGGCTAACCTTTACCTCTAAGCCGTAAACTTCCTTGAGTTGTGTTAACGCTATTTCTATGTGTAGCATTCCCATACCGCTTAGCAAGTATTCGCCTGTCTCTTGGTTTATAGTTACCTTTAGGTTGGGATCCTCTATGCTCAACGTCCTCAAGGCTTCAATGAGCTTCGGCAAATCCCTAGGGTTCTTGGGCTCTATCGCTACGGTTACTACCGGCTCACTGACGTAGTGGAGCTGCTCGAAGGGCGCCGCTTGGTCCTTGTAGTTTACGTCTACTACAGTCTCGCCCGCCCTGGCCTCGTCTAGGCCCAGCATAGCTACTATGTTGCCAGCAGTCACGTAGTCCACTATTTCTCTGTCAGGCCCCATGTATATCGAAACTTGTAGTACCTTGCCCGGTTTCTGTGCGTTAACCAACCAGACTTCCTTGCCTGCAGTAGCCGTGCCGGCCCAAACTCTGCCGGTGGCGACGAGTCTCTTGGTGTGGGGGTCTAACCTCATGTCATTTATGAACACGACCAGAGGTCCGTCGGGGTCGCAGTTGAGCATGGCCTTACCCAGCTCGCTGTTTATATCACCTTTCCACAGTCTGGGGACCCTGTACTTCTGGGCCTCTCTGGGATTGGGCACCCAACGGACTACCATATCCAGCAAGGTCTCGTGTAAGGGGGCCTTGTTGAAAAGTTCTTCCACAGCTTCTTTGGTTCCCTTGGAATATGCCTCAACTATGTCGCTGAACTTTATTCCTTTTTCTTGTGCCATAGGTATCGTAATACCCCACTTGTCCTTGGCACTGCCTAAGGCTACGTGGCCCTTAGCGGGGTCCAACAACCACCTCTTAGCTATCTCCGGATCTGGCGCAAACATCAAAATTCGTTCGTTCACTTCCTTTATGATTTGGACTATCCTCTGTTGAATTTCTTGGGGGCTGAGCTTAAGCTCCTTTATCAAACGATCAACCTTGTTGATGAACAGAAGTGGCCTTACCAGTTCCTCCAGAGCTTGTCTGAGGACGGTTTCGGTTTGGGTCATGACGCCCTCTACCGCGTCCACGACCAATATGGCCCCGTCCAAAACCCTCAAGCTTCTAGTAACCTTACCGCTGAAGTCTACGTGTCCCGGCGTGTCTATCAAGTTTATTACGTAGGGTTTGCCCTTGTACTCGTGGTACAAGCTTACGTTAGCCGCCTTTACGGTTATTCCTCTCTGTTGTTCTACATCTAAGTAGTCGAGGGCTCTGGCCTCACCGGCTAGCTTGGGGCTGAGGATTCCCGCGTGGGCCAGCAGCGCGTCGCTTGTAGTTGTTTTACCGTGGTCCACGTGGGCTATGATGCCTATGTTCCTTACTTGCTCTACATTTCTCATTATCTTCAAAATATCTTCTACGTGCTTGTACTTTGGCATACTCGTACCCGGCGCGTCTAGGGGTAAGGAGTTATAAAAGGTATGGAGTCTAACGGGCCAAACTGCTGAGGCGCTGTTCGGAAATCATCCCCCTAACCACTGTTAATATCTTAGACTCCTTCTCGTATCCTAGCATATTTCTGATGACCGTGCTAACTAGCTTACTTATACTCTTAGCGTGCTCATTATACTCAGCTTTCATGAGCAAGGGGAGGTAAGTGTTTATGTCGCGATAGTACAGCTGCATAGTCAGCGGTATCAAGCCTACGAGGAGGACGGAATTTCTAAAGGCGGGTCTCCACTTTCTCAACAGTCCGACCTTTACGTCCTCTTTGACTCCGTCCAGAACGCCCATGGGTATTTTGTTTATTATTATCGACGATATCCTCCTTGAGGCAGCGCCCTCGTTCACTACCGGATGTGGCCTGTCTATGCAAGCTTTCTTTTCGTTACTAGTGATCACAATTTTGGCTTTGCTCAGAAGGCCCGTTTCAATAAACGATCTCCTTAAGAAGTATTCTCCTATCATATCTGGTGGTACGTAAACTACTACTCCGAAATCCTTATGTAGTAAGTAGTTCACGAACTCAGCTACCTGTGCCGTCAGCACTCCCCCGAACAAGCTCTTCAAAAGTTTCCTCTCGTCTATAAGCTTGAGGCACTCTTCTGTTACTATCTTGGTTATCAAGACTTCTGGGGCCTTCTTGAACCTCTTCGTAGCTTGGGCAGCGTTAATTATATTGTTAAAGTATGCAGCTAAGCAGTTAGTCTCCATGTCAAAAGATGTGAAGTCGGTAGACAAGTCTATGAGGACTACGGGCTTCCCGGTTTCTACGTTTAGGTGTGTCGCCAACTCTAGCGTCAGCACCTTACTACCGGAACCTCTGCATGACGGCGTTACCAGCACCAACACTTTTGGTACGTCCCCATACATTCAATATTAAGAGGAGGTTTATATTTGATCGTAGTAGACTCTCAAAAATGGGCTGAACTCACCGAAATTTTAAACGTCAACGATTAACTGACCGTATCCGTAGTCTCAAACCTTAAAAGGAACGTAGGAGGCCCTCACAAACGCCGGGGTGCCCGAGCGGCCCAAGGGGCCGGCCTTGAGAGCCGGTGGGGGAAACCCCGCGCGGGTTCGAATCCCGCCCCCGGCGCCACGACCACTACTAAGGACTGAAGCCGCTGGTAGATCGCCATGAAGGTCCAATTGCTAAAACTTGAACTTAAAAATTTTCTCTCATATGAGAATTTAGAGGTTGCGATCCCAGAAGGAGTAGTTGTCGTGGTAGGTCCGAACGGAGCGGGCAAGAGTAGCTTCGTTGACGCAATAGCCTACGCTCTGACTAGCGCCGCGGTAAGCAGGAAAGCCGCCAATAAGGACCTAATAAACTACGGAGCCAAGAGCGCCGAAGTAGTGCTCACGTTTGTCATTTCGAACAAAGTATACGAGGTAAAGAGAGTAATCAGCTTCGGTGAGGCCACACAGGCTGTGCTAAAGGAGAACGGCAAGATCTATGCGTCCGGCTCCCAATCAGTGAACAAAACAATAGCCTCCTTGTTGGGGTTCACCGACATCAAAGGACTGCGAGAAACGGTTTTCGTCCCCCAAGGCAAGTTAACCGAGCTGGTAGAGCTGGGGCCGTCTGATTTGAAGAACAAAGCGCTAGAGTTGCTCGGGATCAAAGATAAAGAGCTGGTTGAGGCCTCGTTGAGGGAGCTGATAAATTATTACAAGGGCTCCGCTTCTGGCTTAACGAACGTCCAGCGGATTTACGAGAAGTACAGAAATGAGTTGAATAGAGAGAAGACGAGGCTTAAAGAACTACGAGAGAAGTTACCCTCGCTCGAAGAAGAGCTTCAACGAATAGAGACAGAGCTGAACAGATTGAAGACCGAGCTTGTCGAGATTAATGAGAAGAAGACCAAGTACTACGAAATCAAGAATAAATTGATAAGACTTCAAGGAGAGATAAAGAATATAATTGAAGAACTTGACAAACTCAAAGAAATTGACGAAAGTGAGATAAAAACCCTAAGGTTCAAACTAATTAAGGTCAAAGACTTAAGCTTGGCCAAGGAGAGGCTTGAAAAAGAGCTGGCTGCTATAGATGGTAAAATCGAGCTCTTGAAAAAGAGGAACGCCGCGTTAATCGAGTTACGAGAGCTCCGAAAACTGGAAGAGAGGAGGGACGAGTTGACGCACAAGCTCGACGAAACCTTAGAGAGGTACCGGTTACTCCACAAGGAAATAGGGGTCATCGAAAAAGAGGTAGAAGGGCTCAAAAAGGAAGTCGAAAAGGTAGAGAGGAATTATGCAATATTAGAGAGAGAGTTAAAGGGTCTTACCGTCAGTGAGATAGACAATCAAATCAAAGAGCTTGAAAAGAAGTACAACTCAGTAAAGGGCGAACTTGAAACAATCAAAAGTGAGAAAAAACGCGTCGAAGTGATGCTCGAGGAGAAGCGCCGCGCGATCGAGATGTTGAGAGGACGAGAGTCGTGTCCGGTGTGTGGGTCTCCCTTAACGGCGAAGAAGCGCGAGTCGTTAATCAAGCGCTATACGGAAGAAATAGCAGAACTCGAGAAGAAGTTGGCAGAATTGAACTTTATAGAGAGGAAGTTAGAAGTTGAAGTAAAACATCTAGAAGGCAAGCTGGAAGAGCTTCGAAGGACGTCAGAAAGAGCCCACGCCCGCCTAGAGAGCCTAGGTTTTGAGGACGTCGACGCGCTGGGTCTGTACTTGGTCGACTTAAGGAAGAAGTTCGATGAGCTGAATTCCAGCTTGAAGAATAAGAGGGAGTTACTCGAGCGTTACGAGAAAACGATTAAGGATCTAAAAAAAGAATTGAACGCCATGACGGCTCGTATAGAGGAGCTCAAACGCAAAGAAGGGATGATAAGACAGATAGAAAACCAGCTGGAGAGTTTACGTGACGTCGACGTAAGTAAGAAAGAAGAAGTGGAGAAAGCTTTGAAAAGATTAACGAAAGAGATGGAAGAGCTAGGTTCGCCAGAGGAGTTAGAGAGATGGATAGCTGAGGCCGAGAGGTTAACGGCTAAAAAGAGGGAACTGAGTGCTGCTCTAGAACTCAAGAGACGTGAAAAGGAGGAACTGGAGAGGGAACTAAATTCGCTCGAATTCGACGAGGCCATCCTAAAAAGTCTCACGCGAGAGGTAGAAAACTTGGAGAGCGAGAGAGACGCACTTCTCCGCAAACTATCGGAGACCAAGGCTAAAATAGAGGAAACGAAAAGGAACATAGAGAGGCTTAACGAAGATGTAAATAGGTATCAAAAAGAGGTAGAAAAGCTCAAGTCGTACGAACAGTACGCATTATTCCTCGAGGAGTTCAGAAAGACCTTCTCGAGCATAATAATAGACAAACTGACAGAAAACTTTAGAAGGGCGTGGGAGGAGGAAGCAAACAAAATATTGGATATGTTCGATCTCAATGTAAAAAAGGTAGAGATCAAAGAAGTCGTCGAAAGAAGGAAGAGAGGGTGGACGATAAGGGCCGTACTTGACGGTGGGGCAACCGTAAACGTGGACTCGCTCTCAGGTGGCGAGAAGGTCGGCGTGGCCTTGGCACTCAGGTTGGCGCTCGCAAAACTCTTGTCCAAAGGGAGGATATCTTTCCTAATCTTGGACGAACCCACTGCGTACTTAGATTCTGAGAGGAGGCAAGCGTTAAAGAAGATAATCTCCTACGCGATTGGACCTTCCTTATCTCAAATGATTGTGGTAACACACGATAAGGAAATGATAGACATAGCCGACTCGGCGTGCCAAGTTAAAAGGACTCCCAGAGGCTCCGTAATCACGTGCGAATAATCCTTTCCCGCGCGAGGACGAGCAACCTCCGGAGAGCTTTTTCCTTCACCTTATATATTCTGCTCACCTCCCTAACGTCCTTTCCATTAATCACGTACGCACATACCAATGCCATTAGGTACTTACTCCTCTTCGGCCTAGAAGACAAGATCGGATCCTTCTCTATCAAACTAAGGTAGTACTGGAAGTCGTTCTTCAGTTCGGCCGGTATCTCCGGCAAGGGTTCCACTCTTTCCAAACTCTTCACGGTCTTGTTCGTGAGGCCTAACTTGTACTGAACGAAGGTGCCGCGCGCGTCCTTGTATCCTTTCTCGCTGAGGTCTCTCACTATCTCTGTCCCTTTGATAAGTACCTTCTCGTCTTCGCTCATTTTACCGCCAATTTTCTTATCGGCAAAGCGCGGTTCTGAGACGTGAAAGTCTACAATGCGTTCAATTACTTCACCGGTTTCCAAATCTACTACCACTCCGTTCTCATAGTCCCATACTAGCTTCATGACGATCTCCGACCAAATGTTTCTGTAAAAAGTAATTAACAAGTAGGTACACTCTGTACCGGGAGAGGGTAGCTAGACGAAAGTGTTAAGGGTCTCGGAAATAGGACTTCAGAGTGGGAAGGCGCAGTTTGAATCTAAAAGGTCGCAGCATGTTGTCCTTGCTAGAGTTCGAAGAGGACGAGATAAGGTTAATTGTTGAGACGGCCCTGCAGATGAAGAGAGAGAACTATTCTGGAAAGCGATACTGGGGATTGCTCGAGGGGCGCCACCTAGCTTTGCTATTCGAGAAACCCAGTACGAGAACCCGGGTGGCGTTTGAAGTAGCAGCAAGTCAACTGGGCATGAGTGTCAGTTACGTAACCAAGTCAGACAGTCAACTCTCGAGGGGGGAGCCCCTTAAAGATGCTGCCAGAGTGCTAGGACGCTACGTCGACGCCATAGCAGCCAGGGTAAGGAAGCATGATGATTTAATAACTTTAACCAAGTACTCGGGCGTTCCAGTAATAAACGCTCTGAGCGACAAGTTTCATCCGACGCAAGCCATAGCTGATGTAATGACGATATTAGAAAAGATAGGTAGGGTTAAGGGGGTGAAGATAGCCTTCGTGGGAGACGGGGCAGACAACGTGGCCCACAGCTTGATCTTGGCCGCCACTAGCTTGGGTGCCGAGGTGAGGGTCGTCACAGCTCCCGGATATGAACCGCTCGACGCGGTCATTGCGAGCGCAGAGGAGAGGGCCAAACGGAGTGGAGGTTCCTTCAAATTGGTTTACGACCCCTGTAAGGGGGTGAAGGGAGCTGACGTTATATACACGGACGTATGGGTCAGTATGGGGCTTGAATCGGAGAGGGAGAAGAGAATCAAAGACTTAAGCCCTTACCAAGTTAACTCGAACTTGCTTAAGTGTGTCGGAAAAGACTACATATTTATGCATTGTCTGCCAGCGCACAGAGGCGAAGAGGTTACCGAAGAGGTCTTGGAATCGAGCAGGAGCGTGGTATGGGACCAAGCGGAAAACAAGCTTCACGCCCAAAGAGCCGTCTTGGCCCTTTTGGTACCCTAATCCCTCAACGTTATCCATCGAATGAAGTAATCGGAGAACAAGTGCTTAGGCTTGTAGCCACAACACCACATGAAGGCGCCCAACGCCCCCGAATACTTCCCACAACGCTCGCTGGGACAGACCACCTCCTCTCCCACGAAGGTCGGTCTGTAGAAGTCCATCCACGTCTCCACGATCTTATCCTCGACGCCTGACCGCAAGATAGACATCTTGTTCTCAGGCCAACGTCTGAAGAGTAGCAGCATTTCCACGTCCACCAGTCCCGGAGAGCAGCGCCCCGGCATGCCTCTGGTCGCGCTTACGAACTTCGTAATAGCTCTGTCCTCAACATACAGTATGCTCACGAAGCAGCCCTTATCTATCAGCGTGAAAGTATTGATGCCGTTGTATATTAGATAGTTTACCTTAGCCACCTTGTCGGGAGTCCCCGTATCCAAGGCATTTATTAGTAGACCTTCGGGAACTTCGCCGGAAGCGCCCGCAGAGGGGAGCAATCTCACTTCGAAGTACAAGAGTGCGTTCGCCAACAACCTTCTGAAGCCGTGGGTCTCTTCCTCTCCGGCGTTGGGCACTACCTCGTCGTATAGTTTCGAAAGGATCTCGTCTCCCTTAATTTCCCTCCATTGATATCCTCCCGCTATGCAGAGCTCTTTCACCCCCATTCCCTTTAAAAACCTTAGGACCTCTTCGATATCACCTTTGGAGAACTCGAAGTACCCCGAAACGTAGGGACACCTACCGTAAGCTACCCGTATCCCTCTCGTCCCTACGTCTATTCCCGCCGAGGTGAGCAAATGGGTTCTCCCTCTTGACTGGTATGTTTAAGTATTTGAAGACGCTGCTGACGAAGTAATGGTAGGCGGGGTCTCCGTAAGAGGACCTTAACTTGAGCTTCCTGTATGAGGCTTTGTAAACCAACCTTCCCCTGTCGTAGACTTCCACGAAACCGGAGACACGGCCCTTTGCGTTTTTCTTGAGCTCCAGGACTACCACCACTTCCTCCCCCTTGTATGGAACGCTGATCTCGCCACCTCGACCCCGTGAGTAGACCTCGGGTTCGCCCTCTGGGGGTTGGTACTCTGCCGTCACCCTTCCAGAGTGATCTACCACAAATGCCAATCTCAAGAATGCGTGTTTGCCAGTTTTGCTCTTAGACCGCTCCAGCCACACGGGCAGGACGAACTCGGCTCGGCTTTTCTTCATCACTCTCTCAGCCAACCCTGCGGACTTCATCGCTCGATAAAGGCATAGCTCCCAAAATTTATAAGGTGATTGCTGGTCCCTCCGACGGGCCCGTAGCTTAGCCCGGCAGAGCGCCCGGCTGATAACCGGGAGGCCGGGGGTTCAAATCCCCCCGGGCCCACTAAACCCTGCACGCCAGTAACCTCAGAGCGGGAAGAGGAGCCTTGCCCGGTTTGAAGAAACTAAACCCGGTGCCCTACGTCATCAATGAGATAAGTAAGAGGTTGGAACGAGTTCCGCTCAAGAAGGTTAAGACCGTTAGCTCGGTCGGCATGTACTCGGGCGCTGACGTGAGGGCCTCTCGCGACGTTCCTCCAGAGGATAAGGCAGTCTTGGACGGATTCGCCGTGAATAGCGAGTTCGTAGAAGAGTGTAATGAAACTTCGCCGTGCAAGCTGAAGTTGTGTGAAGACGCGGAGAGAGGGTGCGCAGTACCGGTGAACACCGGCAACCCGTTACCGCCAGGAGCTGATACCGTAGTACCCATCGAAGCTTGCAAGCTCGAAGGAGATGTTGTGTACGTCTTCAGGCCGTTCCCTCCAGGAAACGCTGTAGCGAAGAAAGGAGAGGACTTGAGAGCTGGCGACATAATAATAACAAAGGGGACTTACCTCAGGCCTTGGCACGTCGCCGCTCTGCTGTCCCAAGGAGTAGTCGAGATAGATGTAGTATCGCCCAAGATAGCCCTCGCCGCGACGGGATCGGAGCTAGTTGAACCTTGGCAAGAAGAGGAAGGGGTTAAAAACACCACGGCTTGGTTGGCTTATACGTTCTTTAAGGAAAGGATGGGCGTCGACGCCGATTACTTCGGCATAATTGAAGACGATAAAGAAGCTATACGCGAGTTCTTAGAGAAGAGGGTAAGCGAAGGTTATGATATCGTAATAACCACCGGGGGGACCTCCGTCGGTCGCGTCGACTTCACCTCTTCTGCGCTGAAAGAAGTCGCTCGTTTCAGTCTTCACGGCGTCGCCCTCACGCCGGGCAGACCCCTCGCCGTAGGAGTAACGGAGTGCGGCAAGCTGCTCGTCGCCTTATCCGGGTACCCCGTTGCTGCCCTCAGCGAGCTGGAGGTCGTGGTTTGGAACATTATAAAGAAGGCATGGAACCTAAAAGAGCCTCCAAGGCCTAAGGTTAGAGCCAAGTTGGCGAGAAGGTTGCCAGTCCAGCCTAACATGGTCCATGTGTATAGAGTTATTGTGAAGAGGGTTGGGGAAGAGCTCGTCGTCGAACCCCTGAGGCTTACGGGGTCTGGGATACTCTCCTCCCTCTTAAAGGGGAACGGGATCTTAGTGGCCGGCCTCAAAGGCGAAACGGGCTATGATGTGGGTACTGAGGTCGAGGTGGAGTTGATCTCAGAAGTCCTTGAGGATTGATTATTCGTCTTGGCGCCGGGGGCGGGATTCGAACCCGCGCGCCCCGCTGAGGGGCAGTGGGTCTCTCGGCGCCACTCGAGCAGTAGGGGTCTCGAGCCCACCCCCTTGGGCCGCTCGGGCACCCCGGCAGGGGCTCTTTCCAGATCACCCTTATTAAGTTAGTATTGTGTCCGCCTCCTTGACGAACTCGGGGGCCGTCCTATTACTCACCTTAACTATCGGAGGAGGTAGCAACTTGTGTCTGTTAGCTTTTATCCTTTGTACTATTTTGTCAACTATCTCCTTACTCACCCCTAATTTCTCCACTATCTCTTGTGGTCTCATATCCTTCTCAACTAGGTGGTAGAGAACTACGTCGGCGACGTCGTAACTGAAGCCCAGTTCTTCTTCAGCTAACTGCCCTGGCCAAAGGCGAGGGCTTGAGGGCTTCGACGCAACTTCCTCTGGCAGACCCATGTGTAAAGCTAGCTTCCTTACCCAAGTTTTGTAGAGGTCGCCTATGGGGAAGAGGTCCGCCCCTCCGTCACCGTATTTTGTAAAATAACCCAGCAAGAATTCACTTTTGTCGCCGGTGCCTACGACTAGGCCGTCTTTGTGAGCTACTGCGTAGAGTATTGTCATCCTTATCCTAGCTAGGGTGTTCCCTCTCACTACCTTGTCGTTAATCTTCAACGTTTCATCAAAAGCCCGGAGCACCGGCTCTACGTCTATTATTCTTACGTTTTCTATACCGAGCAGCTTGGCGACGCGTTTTGCGTCCTCCACGTCCTTTTCCGGCGTAGAGGCCGAGGGCAATATTAGTGCCTGAACCTTCTCGGGACCCAGGGCCTCACTCAGTAATGCGGCTGTAGTTGCTGAGTCGACGCCACCGCTGAGCCCTATTACGGCAACCCTTCCGGTTCTCTCAAAGAAGTCCTTAAGCCAGTTAACTATCTTTCGGCGTACATGTTCCCAGTCCAGATCCGGTATACCCATTCTCGTGACCGAATCCTCTCGTAACCGGTATCGATATAAAGTTCACTTCCATCGAGAGGCCCTATATTCTTGTAGGAGTCTTTCGAGGTCTTCCGCGAGCATTTGTCTCTTAGACCTCAACTCTTTTGATTTCTTAATCCATAGGTCCTTGAGGTCGCTTGGCAACACCGCGTACTTCCCGTAGACCTTTGCCGAAGCTTGTATGACTGGGACGCCTCTTTCTTCAAGATCTTCTTTGGCTTTTTGATTTATGTTAGATACGAACAGCATCACACCGTTCTCTAGAAGACTTTCTATGAAACTCTCGTTGAGAGCTTCTACGTTGTTTGCGTATATCGCCTTAGTGTATAATTGTTCTATCTCAGCGTCCGGGAACTTAGAAGTAAAAGTAATTTCATTGAGATATAGGGCTACGAAAGCCTCGCCCTTCTCTACTTGTAACGCAGTTTCTCCAGCCTCCTCCAACAAGTATGAGAGAACCTCGTTGGCCTTTTGGAGTTCCTCCACCTTGCGGGCAAGCTGCGAATGGCTTTCTTTTATCGAGGCCACCCTCCTCTCGACTTCGTCATCTATCTGCTTCTTGATCAAGCTTAGTTCCAAGTTGAGTTTTTCTATAGTGTCTTCGAGTTCCTTTATCTTTAGTTTTAAACTTACGTTTTCTGCCTCCAAATAGGCTAGCTTTAACGCATTTTTTACTCTACTCTCATGTAAGGTATTACTCTTAGATTGTTGACGAGCTATGTAAACCTCATCCTCGCCCCTCTCCTCTTTTAGGAGCTCGCCTATCTCTTCCTCAACTACTTCGGCAATCGATCGTCCTTCCTTTAAGACACTGAAACGTATCCTCTCCTTGTCGAGGTCCAATCCTATCTTTTCCAAGTAGGTTTCTACTTTCTCGACCTTGTCTCTTATTGAGTTGAGGGCCTTATGGGCTGCAGCTAACGCGTCTCTCTGGTGACTATCCTCTACGTTGATCCCTTTGCTCTTGTACTCCTCTGCGATCCTTTCCTTCTCCTTGATGCTTAAGGAACTCTTAGGGTAGTAAAGTTCCGCATTAAGCGTCGCCGCGAGCTTCTTCGCCATGTGGGACGGAGGGCTAGTGTCTGTAGCCACCACTACGGGC
Organism: Ignicoccus sp.; assembly: GCF_056435145.1. Taxonomy (NCBI): domain Archaea; kingdom Thermoproteati; phylum Thermoproteota; class Thermoprotei; order Desulfurococcales; family Desulfurococcaceae; genus Ignicoccus; species Ignicoccus sp. Next base: position 33,168 of record NZ_JBWNMZ010000017.1, on the reverse strand, counting down.
AACCCAAACTTATTTATTAATGAGACGAGTTCCCCTCTGTCAACATTTTTGAAGGACCCGAGGAAGAGGACATCGCCCTCAACGTTCAATATGGCAAGTCCAGTCTTTATTCCCGGGTCTACCCCTACTACCAACAGTTCTTTCGGTTTTTGACCCTCATCCTCGAACATGAACCTCCGAGTAACGACCGGTCGGACCTTTACTCGAACAACGCTGCTGTTGACTGGTCTTACCAACCCTTCGAGCGACTTCCGGGGAGCATATACCACGAAGGTTGCTGAATCTATAGACCCGTCGCTCTTCCTTACGAAAAGGTCGTAATCGAGTCCTTCCTTTTCCAACGTAGACTTTATTTCGTTCATAGTCTCAATAACAGCGTTTTTGGTAGCTCTGACAAATCGGTTCATACTGCTTCCGCCGGCTCTGGGCGTTCGTCCCTTGGTCACGATGATCTTTGTTTTTTCTTCAAACACTTTGACCTTGGTGCCTATACCCTTGAGGGCTAAGAATGCTAACGCGAGCGCGGTTTCTCGCGGAGTTAGTTTCTCTACTGAGAGCCGTATCCCGTGTTCCTTCAAGAGCTCTCTCAAGTCTACAAACTCTCCGTTAACCCTGGTTACTTGAACGACCTCAGTCTCTGGCGGGATCAAGTTTAGAAACTTAGTTAAGTCTCTCCAGTTGTCTCCCAGTTCCATCAAGTTGTCGACTGCTATTAGTTTCGGTCTGAACTCCCAGAGCAGGCGTATAAGTTTCTTGGTATCAACCCTCTTGTCTATTACTACTTTTCCCTCGCAATCAATGACTATGAGGTGAAACTTCCCTTTGATTCCGGGCGGGGAGCCAGGCTCTAAATCAACGGCTGCTACCGGGCAATTCTTTAAGCCTTCTGACCACTTCATCAACATCTAAGGGGATGCCATATGCTTTCCTAAAAAATCTTACTACGTACTCCACGTCCCTCCTCAACAAGCTCTCGGCGAGTGGACTATCTTTCTCTACATATTGAGGCCAGTCTATTATGAAGGCTTCTGAGGTTGATGGAATTACTATTACGTTATATTCACTCAAGTCACCGTGGACTATGCCTACGTCCTTGTAGGCTATCTCAATCGTAACCAAAACGTCCTCGAGGGCTTTCAAGGGATCTGCGATATCTGGCTTGGTGTAGAGCTCTACTGCGCCCTCTATCAGTTCTGTGACTACTACGTGTCTGGATTTGTCCACCGGTTTAGGCACCTTCGCGCCCCTGGGGTATAACTCCTTGAGGGCGGCGAACTCTCTGCTAGCCGATACTTTAGACTGAAGAAGCCAGCTATCCTCCAGCTTGTACGGTCTGTTCCTAGCAACGTGTCTAAAGCTCTTCCTGCCTACTCTGTGGAACTTAACTGCCAGCTTCTTTCCGCTGGAGGCTATTCCCAAGTAGACGTCACTCTCCTTTCCAACCCCTATCTTATCTCCTATCTCTGCTAAGACGCCTCTCTTCATTAGAGTATGAATCGCTAAGATGTCGTACGCCAGAACGGTTAGTCGATACCCTAAACTGCTCCCGCTCATCCTCTTCAAGAGTTTTAGTTTGTTAAGGTGGTAAACGCTCCTCTCCAAGCGGTGGAGGGGGAGCTTTGTATCCTTTTCAATTATTTCTATTGGAACGAACTCGTGCGTTTTGAGCCTTCTTTCAACCGCCTTTAAAACCCTTATGTCGTCTTCTGTCAACTGCGCATAAATTTCCTTCAGACCCAATTTTATCCCCGAACAACAACTCCAAGAATTGTTGTAAATTTTCTGTAACCATCACCTTGGAATTTTCTAGGGTTTTCGGAACGTCGCTGTAGCCCACGGCAACCGACATCCTGTCAATTATTTCGCTCAGTTCGGCGAACCACTCCAGCTCCTCGTCACCGTGAGGGACGACCGCGGCGAACTTCACCTCCCCAGCCTTGCCGCCCACACTCACGTTACCCTTGGGGACGTGAACTGAGCTCGTCAGTTCCATTACCTCCTTCTCTAAGGGGGTGTGGGGCTCGATCTTTAGTTCAACGCATTGGAACCCGCCGATGTCTACCGGTTTAAGTACTTCGTCTCCGACGAGCTCCGCCAACTTTATGGCTGTGTCCACGCTCACGTCTTTATTACCTCTCATATAGTCGTATACTGATTTTCGGCTAACCCCTAAATAATTTGCCAATTCACCTATGCTTATACCCATCTCTTCACATAGCTTCTTCAACTTTTTGCTATCTATCGATACGGTGAATACCGACTTTTTCTTCCGTATGTATATCTTGTCTCCCTTTAGTATGTTCTCGAAGGTTTCTAGATTGACTAAAGCAACGCCGTACTTCTCGTAAACGACGTCATCTAAGAGCTCCTCGTCGCCGGATTTCTTGGCTACCAACAAGGGCTTTGCGCCAATACCCTTGGCCAACATAGTCAACGCGCCCACCTTTTTCTTGTTTACCTTGACGCTGTCGTCTACGCTCAACACTGCAAATAAGTGGTTGTTCGTCTTCACTATTACGTCGCTTACTTTCCCATTCTCTATATACCTATACTTTTCTACTATCTTAACCAAATCCCTTCGAAGGGACATCTCTCTCAACCCCCACTAGAGTACCCATATCAATTTCGAATATTATGAAAACTAAACTGGAGAAACGCGATATCAACCTTTCCAAGTGATATAGCCTCAAGGGCTCGTCCTTGTCTATTCCGACGAGGTTCTTTACGGCCCTCTCGTCCCACTCGGAGCCCAGCACCTTCACTACGCCCGTAAAGGGCTCGTAGGCTAAGAGCAGGGGTACTCTCACAACCCACTTCATCCAAGAGGGTAATAAGTTCATCATCTCCTTCAACTCTTCAGAGTCCATTAAGTGCTCGCTACCGTCTCTCAACCTTACGAGTCGTCTCCCTTCAGCGGCAGCCTTTAACAAGATCCTTTCTTGAGGCACGCTCTGGTTTGCGGAGTTGAGTTCTTCGATAACCTTTTTCACTATTCTACTGACGTCGGTCATGCTATCGTAATGAAATCACCATAAGGGGAGTTTATATTATTATGTTTATATAGCGTCCCCCTCGAACTCTTTCTCTATCTCGTCTAGATCCAATTCTATTACTTCAGCTTCTCGGTCCTCCTGTTCCTTTGTCTTCGCAACCTCGCCCTTTATTTCCTTCTTCTTGCCCCGGGCCTCCACTTCAACCTCATCGCCCCCGACTTTGATCTTGGACACCACACCTCTCCACTTGTATCCGCAGTTAGGGCATTCGAAAGAACCCATTATAGTTATCGTTATCCGACCTTTGGAATCAGGAAGGGGCGAGACCAGTTGCCAAGTCTTCTTGGGCTCGTCAACCCTGGTGCCGCACTTTGGACATATATAAGGGTCTTTCTTTTTCCTACTTCTCCGTACCATTTCCGCTTTTCCCAGCGCTTGCGCGAGCCTCTGTTTTATTGTAATGCGGTTTGGTGTCACTCATAAAGGATTGATGAAGTAGCGAAGACGTGGGGTACGAGTCCCATGGTAGATATCAATAAGGTCCGAGAAGCCATAAGAAGGTTTAATGAAAAGTACGGCGCCGAAAGCGAATTAATTGAGATAAAGGACGATGAGATCGTGATCCACGTCAAGGGTCACATCTGCTTTACATGCGGTGCCTACGACTACTTCGAAGACTTAGCTTTTGAGTTGAGCGACGTACTAGGCAAGGAATATGCTGTTGCAAAGGAAGAACAGTTGGAAGATGGCACTTACATAGTTTACTACTTGCCCGCCGAAAGAGTTGACAAAGTTACTAGAGAAGCTATGATAATAATTTACGACAATGTGGAGAAGCTTAGATTAGAGATTCCCAAGAGGGGATAGGTCCCTTGAAGAGGGCAAGCGCTCGTGAGATAGCTTTAATGACTCTGATGGTAACGCCTAGCGGGGCTTTCAGCCCCGGCCTCCTGTCAGCCAGCGCAGTAGCCGCCGGAACGGGGAGCGGCGTCCTAGGGGGAATCGCTGTCGCAACGGGGCATGTGCTGTTCGAGCTTCCTTACGTCTTCTTGTTAACAAGAGCTCTCGGGATGATTAAAGGGATCTTGGATAAGTACCACAAACTGCTGGCTCTGTTAGTATTTGCTTTTGCCTTGTTTTTCGCAAAGGGACTCTTGGATATGTCAAGCACGCCGAAAGTTACCGTCAACGACGCGCTCGCAGCGGGGTTTATATTTACGGCGTTTAACGCTTACTTTTTATTGTGGTGGGTAACAGTAGGCCTCCCCTTAATAGAGGCGGCCTCCACGAGTCTCACTAACCTCGCCATCATGTACTTGTCGCACGTGTGGATGGACTACGCATGGCTGGCCGCGCTAGCAGTATTGGGTAGCGGAATTACAAACTTCGTGGCATTAAACTATGTGTTAGCCGCGTTATTGATATTGTTTGCCATAGACATCTTGGCGAAGAGTTTTTTGGGTAGAGGGCTAATACCGTAGAGGTCTCTGAGGGATGACCTTAAGCTAGATTGGCTGAAGCGGTGATGAAGGTTTCGGGTTAGGACCTCATCAGTTCGCCGTACTCCCTCAAATTGAGGCGAGCGGGGTCGAGACTGCCGTACTTCTTGTAAACCTCAAAGAAGGCTTTCGATAACTCAGCGCCTAAGTAAGAGTTGAGCACTAAGGGTACGTTCATGTCAACCGCTGTCCTCCGGACGAGGTAGTCCAAGCTTCTGTTACTTCCAGACGTGATCACTAGCCCTATCTCCTTTTTCAGTAACATGTCCTTTATTTTGGTTTTTTCATAAGGTTCATATCCCTCAACCTCGACACCTTCCATTGTTATTACGTGGTAGCCTAACTTCGACAGAATGTCTGCTGCCTCTTTAGCTTTTCTCTTGTCTCCTTCAAAAACTTCGAGAGAGTAAACCAGTATCTTCTTGTCTATCTCAGGTATATCGTTAGGCGTGGCAGATAACCACGATAGGAGCAACGCGTCCTCATAACTTGTCGAGAACGCTGCCACCTCTCCCGTAGAGCGCATCTCCGGGCCCAAGTCTGGGTAAGCGCCCTTCAGCTGAGTCCAACTGAACTGGGGCGACTTGACGCCCCAAGCCTTAGCTGGCGGGACGTAGGCGCCGTCTCCTATTCCTAGGGTACCTTCTATTATGACCTTCGCAGATAATTCCATCAAGTTGACGTCCCTAGACTTACTCGAAAAGGGCATGCTTCTGCTGGCTCTCAAATTGAGTTCTATTACATAAGGCTCGTTATTCTTGATTAAGAACTGTATGTTTAATGGTCCCTTTATTTCCAGTTCGTTGGCCAATGTTAATGATATGTCTAACATCTTATTTACTATATTCTTTTCAAGTCTAGTTGGTGTGACCATCGTAGAATCACCAGAGTGGACGCCGGCGGGTTCTATGTGGCTCAAAGGTACTGCCACCATCCCCACGGAATCGGAAACTGCGTCTATCTCGGCCTCTCTCGCTCCTACGAAAAATTCCGAAACTACCACCGGATGTTCCTTACTCACTTCGCTCGCCTTCTTTACGAACTCCACGAGCTCTTCCCAGCTCCACACAATCCTCATAGCTGAGCCGCTCAAGACGTAGCTGGGTCTAACTATCACGGGGAAACCGACCTCGTCAATGAACTTCTTAAGCTCCTCCAAGCTTGTGGCACTGTGCCACCTCGGCTGTCTTATATTGAGTTTGTCTAACAAATCACTAAACTTACTCCGGTCCTCGGCAGTATCAACGCTTCTTCCGGGCGTTCCCAATAAAGGAAGGCCAAGCGCCTCTAACTTCTTGTATATCTTGTTGGTGATCTGACCACCAGCGAACGCTATTACGCCCCAAGGCCTTTCCTTTTCCGCCACCTTGTAAACGATCTCCTCGCTTATTTCCTCAAAATAGAGCTTGTCGCTCTCGTCCCAGTCAGTCGACACGGTCTCCGGGTTGTAGTTAATCGTTATTACCTCTTCTGAGCCATATCTCTTTAGTGCTCTAACTAGCGAGACCACGGCCCAGTCGAATTCTACGGAAACTCCTATCTTAAAGACGCCTGCCCCAAGTACCATGGTTTTGTACCTTTTATCGGCAAAACTTACATCGTCTTCTGTACCATCGTACGTCAAGTACAAGTAGTTTGTTACTGCAGGCCACTCAGCAGCCAAGGTATCTATCCTTTTAACCTTGGGCAAGGGAGCAGCCTTTATGTTGACTTTCAATTCGTTGTCACTAAAGCCAAGTATCTTCGAATATTCGTAGTCGGCAGTACCCTTTTCGATCTCCCTCTTCTGCTCGACCACTTCTTTTATCCAGTATAGGAAATACTTGTCCACTCCGTATGCATCGTGCACCTCGTCTAGAGTAGCTCCTTCGTATATCGCCTTCGCTGCGTACAAGGGCCAGTACGGTTCCCTTTTCCGAAGTTTTTCTATTGCCTCCTCCTTACTCTTTATCCTTAATGACTTGAAGTCTGTTACTCCGTCTACTCCAATATCCAACATTCTGAAGGCCTTTTGGAGAGCTTCTGCTACGTTCCTACCTATAGCCATCACTTCACCTACGCTTTTCATCTCACTATCGAGGCTTTTTCTGACACCATCGAACTTATCTAAGTCCCATCTCGGGACCTTAATTACTACGTAATCCAAACTAGGCTCGAAGCACGCACACGTAGCACCGGTGACTTTGTTCAATATCTCCCAAAGCTTGTAACCCAGCGCTAACTTAGCAGCAACGTAGGCCAGCGGGTAGCCAGTTGCCTTACTGGCCAAAGCGCTCGACCTACTCATTCTAGGGTTTGTTTCTATGACGTAGTAGGTCTCTCCGCGCGGATCGAGGGCCAGCTGGACGTTCCCTTCTCCGATAAGGCCTATTACTTCAGCTACTCTTATAGCGGCGTCTCTCAGTATATGGTATTCTCTATTAGTCAACGTCTGGCAAGGAGCTATTACCACAGAATCGCCGGTGTGAACCCCCATGGGGTCCAAGTTTTCCAAGCATGCTATAGCGACCGAATTGTTGTATGCATCTCTAACTACCTCGAACTCTATCTCCTTCCAGTGGTGTAAGTACTTTTCAACTAATACCCGCCCAACGACGCTTTGGGCGAGTGCCCTGACGACCCACTTTTCGAGTTCATCTCTATTCCACGCTATGAAACTTCCCTTCCCGCCGAGCGTGAAGGCTATTCTTACTATAACGGGGTAGCCTAACCTTTCTGCCACCTCTAAGGCCTCCTCAACGCTGCTCGCCCCCTCGCTTGGGGGCATTGAAATACCGTTTTCCCTCATAGTTTTTGCGAATAAGGTCTTATCAGTAGCCTTCTTTATCCCCTCTATGGGGGTCCCCAGTACCCTTACGCCGTACTTCTGTAGAACCCCCCTCTCCCAGAGTTCAACTCCCAACGTGAGGGCAGTCTGACCGCCGAAGCCTATCATTATGCCGTCAGGTCTTTCAGTCTCTATTATTTTCTCCAAGATATCAATTCTCAATGGAGCAAAATACAGCTTGTTGGCTATTTCTTTTGTAGTTTGAACGGTCGCCACATTGGGATTAACCAATACCGTTTCGATTCCTTCCTCTCGGAGGGCCTTCAGAGCTTGGCTTGTACTGTAGTCGAACTCGGCAGCCTCACCTATTTTGATTCCGCCAGAGCCGATTATCAGTACACTCCTCAAGTCGATCATCGCGATTTCACCTCTGCAGCAAACCTATCGAATATCCACAAAGTGTCATGAGGACCAGGAGACGACTCTGGATGGAACTGTACGCTAAAGACGATTCTATTTCTGGTTCTACCAATCACTCCCTCGAGAGTTTTATCGTCAGGATTTACGAACCACTTCTTGAACTTGACGTTGTCTATCGTCTTTGGGTCCACCGCATATCCATGGTTTTCGCTCACTATGTAACACCTTCCGTGTGAATCCTTAACGGGCTTGTTCACTCCCCTGTGACCGTATTTCATCTTGTAGACGTGAGCACCAAAGGTCATATTTAAGATTTGGTGACCTAAGCATATTGCCAAAATTGGTAGTCCTAACTCGTATGCTGCTTCCACAAACTTGTGGACATAATACTTCTTCATTACTGTCATCGGACTCCCGGGACCGTTAGCCAATACTATACCCTTAACTTCATCGAGGAGGTTTATCATTTCTCCACAAGGAACCCTAACTACTTTAAGTCCCCGGGCCACGAGCTCCCTCACTATTCCGTACTTGACTCCACAGTCCAAGAGGGCTACCGGGTCGCCAGAGCCGTGCTCTATCACCCTAGACGGACGCACCGAAGACACGTAGTCGACCTCGTCGTATCTAGGAGCCTCTTCCAACGCCTTTATCGCGTCCTCCACGTCACCCGTTGTGGCTATAGCGCCCATCATTACACCTCTCTCCCTTATCTTTTTGACCAGCATCCTCGTGTCTATTCCTTGGATGCCAGGAACTCCCTCCTCCTTAAGCCAAACATCTAGGTCCTTAACCGAAGCCCAATGATTTGGTTTAGTTAGTCTAGCTATCACGAACCCTTCTACCTTTATACCGTCGGATTCGTAGTGAAGAGGTAGCTTACTGCGCGGATCTAGGATTCTGGGGTCAGGCACGCCGTAGTTACCAACCATAGGGTGTGTCATGATCAATATCTGTCCCTTGTAAGACGGATCGGTGAGGCTTTCAGGATAACCGTTCATCGCAGTAGTGAATACTACCTCTCCGACCCTAACGGTCGAGGCACCGAAGCCGCAACCCTCGAATATACTTAGGTCTTCCAACACTAAAAATGCCTTATTTCCTCGGCACTTCAATAAGACCCGCTTCTGAGGTTCCCGAGGGGGGTTTATATAGTATAATTGAAACCTCCTTAACCGTCTGTCTAAACATGCATAAACAATATATGTACTCGGGCGCCCCGGCTAGGGGTGGCCCCAGTGAGCGAGATATACATAGTTTCAGCCGTGAGGACGCCAATTGGTAAGTTCCTCGGCTCGCTTAGCGGCATCCCAGCTCCTGACTTGGCTGCCGTGGCCGCGAAAGAGGCAATAAAGAGGGCTAGAATCGAACCCAAGGACGTCGACTTCTACGCGTTCGGCAACGTAATAGGCGCGGCCGTTGGACAGAACCCTGCCCGTAGAACTGCACTGTTAGTCGGTGTCCCTTACGAGGTCGACGGCCACACGGTCAACTTGGTCTGCTCGTCCGGAATGATGGCTATGATAGACGCTATAAGGGCGTTCAAGGCCGGAGACGCGAAAATAGCGCTAGTAGGCGGAATGGAGAGTATGAGCAGGGCGCCCCTCTGCTTGCCCCCCGAAACCAGAACTGGAATAAAACACTTAGTAGGAAGGGAGGCGAAACTCATTGACACGATGGTGTTAGACGGACTGACCGACTCTTGGAATTGGCAACTGATGGGTGTGGAAGCCGACATGACTGCCAAGAAGTACGGGGCAAAGAGGGAGGAATTGGATTGGATAGCGTACCAAAGTCACATGAGGGCAGCCAAGGCGACCGACGAAGGAATTTTTGAGAAAGAGATAGTTCCGGTTGAAGTTAAGAGTAAGAAGGGTACAGTGATTGTAAAGAACGATGAGGGGATAAGGAGAGACACCAGCCCAGAGAAGTTAGCTAAGCTACCCCCGGCCTTCACCCCCGACGGAGTGCATACGGCCGGTAACAGCTCCCAGTTGAGCGACGGTGCGGCCGCGCTGATAATGGCCCCGGAGGAAGTTGTAAATGAGTACGGACTAAAGCCGATAGCTAGGATCTTAGCTTACGACATAGTTGGACTCAAACCCGAAGACTTCGTGGAGGCGCCGGTTCCCGGAATAAAGAGGATTTCGGAAAAGGTCGGCGTAAAGCCGGACGACTGGGACCTCTACGAGATAAACGAGGCGTTTGCGATAAGCTTGTGGTTACCTAACCATCTCTTGGGAATACCATACGAAAGGATTAACGTCCACGGCGGGGCTATAGCTATAGGCCATCCTTTGGGCGCCTCTGGAGCTAGAATAGTGGTGACGTTAATCAACGCTCTAAAGACGTACAACAAGAACAGGGGGGTTGCGACGCTGTGTCACGGAACCGGAGGCGGAAGTACGGTTGCCATTGAAGTATTTTAAGATGGTCCTCTCAATACCCGCGGTCTCGTTAAAGTATCCTTAGCAGAAGTCCCGCTCTAACTAAGGATCCCTTGACACTGGAAATAAAGTATTTAAATAGAATCTCCCGTCCGTGTACCGGAGAGAAGCCTTGAAGGCGAAGTGTCCCGTCTGCGGCGCCGAGATAGATCTTCCCGACGACGTTATGGACGGGGAAATAGTGGAGTGTCCCCACTGCGGTGCTACGTTGGAAGTTAAGAAGAGCGGAGATAAGGTTGAACTAAAAGTAGCCGAGGAAGTGGGAGAAGATTGGGGCTAATAACGAGCAGTAGGAGGTGGAGGTGAGGTGGTTCCACCTCGTTGTAAAGGTCTATTATGACATGCCTCGTGTCGAGGAGAAGTTAATAATAAAGGCGTTGGAGTCACACGGGCTCGAGACCGTCCCAGTCAACGTAACCAAGGAGCCTTTACCCCTACAAGGCATAGAAGAGCACGTGCCCGTGATACGAGCAGTGAGCATGTTTCGGTCCACCTACACGTCGGCAGTATTAGAAGCAAATGGCATGAAGCCGATAAACAGCGCATTTACAATTATGTTCTCCGGAGACAAGGTCTTAACCTATTCCGCCCTAGCATCTCACGGAATACCCATTCCCAAGACTGTAGTTGCCTTGAACGGGGACTCTACAGAGAAGGCGTATGCCAGCGTAGGGTTCCCCTTGGTCGACAAACCTCCTATAGGTAGCTGGGGCAGACTGGTAAGCTTGGTTAGAGACTGGCACGAGGCTAAGATTGTAATAGAGCACAGGTCGATGATGAACAGTCCTCAGTTGAAAGTACATATAGTTCAAGAGTACGTGAAGATGCCAGAGAACAGAGACATAAGGTGCTTCGTTATCGGAGGGAGGTGCTTGGGTTGCATATATCGCGTACCCAGCGAGGGCGAGTGGAGGTCAAACGTAGCCCTAGGAGGGAAGGTAAGGGCTCTAGAAGACTCCGCAGAACCGTGTGAGCTAGCAGTAAAGGCAGCAGAGGCCTTAAGAGGGGAGGTAGTATCAATAGACATATTTGAGGGGGAGGAAGGCTATCTAGTAAACGAAGTAAACGGGGTACAAGAGTTCAAGGGATTCATGAAAGCCACGGGTATCAACGTGGGTGATGAGATAGCTAAGTATGTCTACGAAAGAATTAAGAGGTAGGCCCACCCCAACTTCACGTGACGGCCGAAATTTTTAATCTAATAGAACTCAGGGAGTTCCAAGTTCCTCAAAACTCTTCCTAAGTCTCCTCCACGTCTCGTTCAAGGCCTCGGGAAGGACCTTAGTTCTTGATATTATAGTCATGAAGTTCGCGTCCCCGCACCAACGAGGGACCACGTGTAGGTGTAAGTGACCGGGTATGCCGGCACCGGCGGCCCTCCCCAAGTTCCAACCCGCATTTATACCTTCGGGTTTGTACTCCTTTCTAAGGACCTTTACCGACAATTTAAATAATTTGACCATCTCGACTATCTCTGAGTCGTCCATTTCCGTTATATCGCTTACGTGGCGGTAGGGAACTATCATGAGATGACCCGTATTGTAGGGAAATGCGTTCAACACCACGTAATTGTGTTTCCCCTTGTACAATATCAGCGCATCTTCGTCATCCATATTTGGAATCTCGCAGAACACACACTTCCCTTCTTCTTTACTGACCTTCTCTACGTACTGCATCCTCCAAGGTGTCCACAATATATCGAACATTCGACCTCACCTCGCTAGCAACCAACGAATAGGTATATCTCCTACCACCAGTGTCACGAGAAATCCGCTAGTAATGTAAATTATAAACGGTACGCCATACGTGACGAATATCTTCTCGTCTTCGTGCAAAAATCCGCTATCCACTAACTCTTTCACCCTCCTTTGATGCTCTTCGTACTCCTCATCTATAGAGAAAGTAGTTCGGAGGACGCGTTCCACCTTACCATTTCTGTAATCTATAATCTCCAAAGGGAACCAGAATTTCATCTTAAGGTAATCCTTCACCTTAACAACTTTGGCCGAAGTGGCTAAGCGTAGGAGCTTTACGCCTCTTACTTTTAACTCCTTCGCATGGACCGTGAAGTCATCGCTCATTAAATTAGAGATTAGTCTTATTGGAATCCACACAGCCGCGAGGATCGTAGAATAAACCAAAGTTAGTAAAGGTACTGGTAACAACGCCCTAGGTCCTCCTAATGCAAAAGGGTACCAAGGCATGTCCACTGTTATGAATAAGAAAGCGAGTACGTCAGCACCACCCATCATATTCTTTAACATTAAGAAGATTAACACAATAATAATCATTGCTCCGCTCAAGAACGAAAGGATGATATATTCCTCTAGCCCCACAGACCTTAGAATCATCACTTCGTACAAGGTGGACGGGAGCGCTAGGAGTATGGCGACTGCCCAAAGCTTGGGCGGTATTTCCCTAGTCTTCCAGTCGAGGTATGATGCGTAGGTCAAGACCGCTAAAGCCAATACCGTTCTGTAAGCGTCGGCTACCCATAGTTCCACAGCTATGCCCCGGAGTGATATGTCTGGGGTATATAACCTCGGCCGGCTTTTCCACAGTCATTTTGAGGTCCTGCTACCGGGCATGGATCCTCATTGGCAGTGAGAGCAGCAACAAGGGGATGTGGTGCGGGGGGTGGGATTTGAACCCACGCCGGCCTACGCCAGCGGGTCTTGAGCCCGCCCCCTTCGACCTGGCTCGGGCACCCCCGCTCCAGGGGTGGTCCGGAACTAGGATTATTAAGTTTGAGTCAATACCCCCCTTCCGCCGACTCCAACATCCTTTCGTAGGTTTTCATCAACACTTTTACGAAGATCTTGTAGGCCGACTCCGGCGGGAGTTCGGGGACTGCCGGTAGCTCTTCTGTCCACACGCTCGAATAAGCTTTCCTTACTCTCTCCGTTTTTACGACCTCCAATTCCCCCAGCTTACGTTCCAGCTCTTTCTGAATATTGTATAACACGTTGGCCAGTTTGGGCGAGAACCTCCACATATGCCTTTCGAGAAAGTGCTCCCAAGGTACCTCATACTCGAAGCGACGGTAGGACGTCCTTATAGCCTCCTCGATGAGGCCCGGGTCTTCGACCTCTCTCCAAACGCTCTCATCCAATTCGTGAAGAGTCTTGTATGGACAGAATGTGCATGCCACTCGAGGGAGTCCCTTCGAGTAATCCGGATGGACTGCATTAAGCCCCCTAACTATCCTGACCACATCAATAAGGGTCAACAGAAATATTGGTCTAACCTTCTTGAAGTCGAACACTTTGGGCGTGGTAGGAGAATGAAACGATAACCTCTTGAACCTCTTAATTGACTCAAACATGCGCTCGCCGTCGGCTCTCATATAGTCCTTCATTTCTTTTAATATCCTTCTGATAGGCTTCACCTTCTGTGTCGTACACCATCGGTTTCCCCTGAACGGCATCCCCTTTTTTAGCATATTCTCCATAATTTCTCTATCCGCCTCAACTACAATCAGCTTTGAGTCTAACTTGTTTGCTACCTTTTCTACGAAGTCCACGTTTTTAGGGTTCTCCAGGTAGCTGACGTGAGAGTAGAGAAGAGTTACGTCAGCTCCTAGGTCAGTGAGGACCTTGGCTGCGGCAACACTGTCTTTGCCACCTGAGAAGTTCAACACAACCTTAATTCCTGCCGGCACCTTGGAGGACAACCATTTTAGGTAACCTTCGTAATCTCCCGCCACAGAGACGAATGGCCACTTTATATCTTCAAAGAACTTAGCAAAATTAAGTACATTATTAGAAATCTTCAACAAGTTATCATCAATAAAATCGTTTATTTTCACGCCTTTGTGCGGCTCGAGCCATAGATAGACGTCGTTGTTTATCCCGGTGAATTCGGTCGAATCAACGATCCACGAAATGACTTTCTTCGCCCTTATCTCTGGATAACGTTCCACTGATTCGCACCATAACCTCAGTGCTGATTGAAGGTAGTTTAAAAGACGGTTGCACCACTTCCACAATAAACTTTTAATAAGGCTTCATGCAAGGTGGCTTGGAGCCGGGTCGTCTAGCGGCCAAGGATGCGGGGCTTTGGCCCCCGTGACCGGGGTTCGAATCCCCGCCCGGCTACCACTCCTCCCTCATTCCGTCGCCAAGGAGGGCGTTCCGAGCGAGCTTTATTATGGTCCACGTGACCCCGCGCGGGGAGCAGAGGCCTTGTCGGTAAACTTCAGGCACGTGGGAATACGAGGCGTAAAGCCCCCGCTTGGTACTTGTAACGACCCCGAATGCCCTTGGCACGGACACTTGAAGGTAAGGGGTACTGTGCTCGAAGGCATAGTGGTTAAGAAGAAGATGAACAAAGCCGTCGTAGTACGCCACGAGTACTTGTACTATAATAGGAAGTACCAAAGGTACGAGAGGAGGAAGAGCAACATACACGCACGCTTGCCGCCTTGCCTGGCCGATGAAGTCAAGGAGGGCGACGTAGTCGTAATAGGCGAAACCCGTCCCCTAGCTAAGAGTATAAGCTTCGTAGTCCTAGGCAAAAAGGTGGGAGGCGAAAAGTAATGGTAAAGGCGGCCGCCAATAAGTCACGAAGGAAGATAGTGACCGGTCTCCAAGTAGGGAGCTACGTGAAGGTTACTGACAACAGCGGCGCCAAACTCGCAATGATAATTGGTGTCCCAGGCTATCACGGCAGGTTAAGGAGAATTCCCCCAGCGGGTATAGGCGACATGGTCGTGGTGACCGTAAAGAAGGGAACCCCGGAGATGAGGCACCAAGTGGTCCGGGCGATAGTAGTTAGGCAAAGGAAGCCCTTCAGGAGACCAGACGGTACTTGGATCGCGTTCGAAGACAACGCAGTCGTCATCGTGAGCGAGGACGGGACGCCGAGGGGGTCGGAGATAAGGGGGCCCGTCGCGCGCGAAGCCATAGAGAGGTGGCCGAGAATAGGAAACGTGGCTAGTATAGTCGTGTGAGGTGAGTGATATGTCCATCCCCAAGTCTAAGAAGCCGAGTAAACAGAGGAAGTTCTTGTACAACGCTCCCCTACACTTGAGACACAAGTTCGTAAACGCTCCGTTGAGCAAGGAGCTGAAAGAGAAGTACGGAGTCAAGAGGCTGCCGATAAGGAAGGGCGATACTGTGAAGATAGTTAGAGGAAAGTTCAGGGGTCACGAAGGAACCGTCGCTAAGGTAGACTTAAAGAAGGTAAGGATATATGTTGACGGAGCGACTATTGAGAATTCGAGAGGCGAACAGAGGTTCTACCCGATCCACCCCTCAAAAGTGATTATAACCAAACTGGGCGAAGTCGACAAGGTAAGGCAAAAGATAATAGAGAGGAGAAAGGGGAGGTGAGGTAGAGTGGCAAGGGTAGGTGGAGGTAAGAGACACCTAAAGAGGTTCGCGGCTCCGGCCTTTTGGCCGATTCATAGGAAAGAAGCGGTCTGGGCAGTAAAACCCCGGCCGGGCCCCCACCCTATGGAAGAAAGCGTACCACTACTAATACTGGTCAGAGACGTTCTAGGCTACGCTGAGACGTCCCGGGAGGCCAGAAAGCTCATAGCAGAAGGAAGGATAAAGGTAGATGGAAGAGTAAGGAAGGACTACAAGTTCCCCGTGGGCGCTATGGACGTGATAGAGATCGTTGGAGCCGACGAGTACTACCGCATGATCCCGTATCCGGTCAAGTACTTGATACCAATGAAAATAGATGCCGAGGAAGCCAAAAAGAAAATGTGTAGAATAGAAAACAAAGTGACGGTTAAGGGAGGTCACGTCCAGCTGAACCTGCATGACGGTAGGAACGTACTGATAAGGGTCCAAGACCCTCACAACCCCGTCGAGGCTCAGGAGTACAAAACCCTGGGCGGATTGCTAATAACGATACCAGAGCAAGAAATCTTGGAGTACGTTCCTTTCGAGGAGGGCACGATCGCTATCGTGAAGTCTGGAAGGAACGTGGGAAGGGTCGGGAGGATAGAAGAGGTCGTGAAGGAGATGGGGCGTAAGAAAACGCTAGTCAAAATGAGGGACGTACACGGCGAAGTATTTTACACGGTAGCTGAATATGTGTTCCCCATAGGTAAAGAAGAACCGTTGATAAAGCTACCGGAGGGTGCTTGGAAATGAGTACCGAGTTAGAAGTTAAGCACTTGGACGTCCCCTTACCTCCCGAAACGGTCGAGGAAATACTGAAGAAGTGGGAAAAACAGCCCATGCTAAAACCCAAGCTGGCTAAGCTGACCGTCAACATAGCTCTCGGTGAGAGCGGAGAACGCCTAGAGAAGGCCTACAACTTGCTCGAAGAATTGACAGGCCAAAGACCGGTCAAGCGCAAGGCTAAGAAAACCATAAGGCAGTTCGGAATAAGGAGGGGCGAGAACATAGCCGTTATGGTGACCCTGAGGGGGCAACGCGCAACAGAGTTCTTAAGGAAAGCGCTAGAAGCAATCGGGTGGAAGATCAAGGCCTCCAGCTTTGACGAGTTCGGGAACGTAGGGTTCGGTATCAGAGAACACATACAGATACCCGGTACACGCTACGACCCCAGAGTGGGCATATTTGGCATGGACGTCATACTCACTATAGAAAGGCCGGGCTACAGGGTAGCTAGGAGGAGGAGGGCTAGATCCAAGATCCCCAGGAGGCACAGGGTCACCAAAGAGGAGAGCATGGTGTTCTTAGCCAAGGAATTCGGCGTGAAGGTTGAGGGTTAAAAAAGAACTCGGAGGCGCGATAGGGGGTGTAACGCATGGCTAAGTTTAGGCCTCCAAAGTATAGAAGGTTTGGACGTGGTGCAAGGAGGTGTCAGAGGTGCGGGAGTCGAGACGCGATCATTACGAAGTACGGACTATACCTTTGTAGACAATGTTTCCGCGAGGTCGCCCCTACCCTAGGCTTTAAGAAGTACAGGTGAGAACCATGGTGATGCTCGATACACTCGCGAATGCCCTCACGACCATATACAACAACGAGGTCAGGGGCAACAAGGAAGCTATAATAATGCCTGCATCTAAGCTAATTGCCAATGTATTGAGAATAATGCAGAAGGAAGGGTACGTGGGCGAGTTCGAGTACATAGACGACGGACGGTGGGGAAAAATAAGGGTAAGGCTACTGGGTAGGATCAACAAGTGTGGCGCCATAAAACCCAGAGTGCCCGTGAGCTATAGAGAATTGTTGGTTTTGCCAGAACACTTAAGAAGGTTCTTGCCGTCCAAGGACGTAGGCGTCTTGATAATAAGTACCTCCCAAGGCCTCATGACGCATAAAGAAGCGATACAGAAGAGAGTGGGCGGGATAGCTATCGCGTACGTTTACTAATCTTTTGTCGCCCCCTCTATACAAAAATCTCCGTCTACCCCTAAAGCCCGGGCCCGAACGTCTTGAGAGTACTAGACCTTGTGGGAAAGGAGATAGTTTGGTGTAAGCTTGACGTCAGTTTGAAGGACGCCGTACACAAGATGAGGGTGCATAAAGTCGGCAGCGTCCTAGTCCTCAATGGGGATGAACTCATAGGCATATTCACCGAAAGGGACTTGGTAAGGGCCTTCGACGAAGGTGCAAACCCGGAGGACCCGATCTCCAAGTTCATGACCCGCAATCCCATAGTCGTTAACCCCGAAGAAAGCCTGGAGAGCGCCCTACAGAAAATGTTGTCACACGGAATAAGACACTTGCCAGTAGTCTCGCCAGAAGGTCGAGTCCTAGGCGTAATAAGCTTAAGAGACGTAGTGGAAGCTCTCTTGACACAACAAACGCCTATCTGAGCTAAAAGTTCAGCTAAGGGCGGGTTTTCCGAGATGAAAAAGAAGGGAAGTATGAACTACCTCGACGTCTTGGTCTGGACGAATAAGAATAAAGACCTAGTAGGATCCACGGTCCAGAACGTCTATTATAAGGATGGCCTAATGTGGATTAAGTTAAAGAAGAAGGGAAGCGACACGAAGGTGTTGATGGCTGAGCCGGGAAAGAGGATTCATTTAACTTCTTCACCTCCGGAGGCTCCAGATAGACTCCACCCCTTTGCCGGAGGCTTGCGTAAGTTTCTGAAGTCCGCCAAATTGACCTCAATCGATATCGTAGGTCATGACAGGGTAGTGAGGATGGAGTTCTCTAAAGGGAACGAAACTTACGGGCTGTTAGTGGAGTTGGTACCTAGAGGGGTAATAACCCTTCTCGATTCTGAGGGCAAAATACTCTACGCAAACGAATATAAAGAGATGAGAGACAGGTCCATAAAAAGGGGCGAAATTTATAAACCTCCCCCATGCCCGGCATTCGACCCGTTTCATGACCTAGAGGGTTTGGAGGAAAGAGTCAAGAAGGGGAAAGACGTCGTCCGAGGGCTAGTGATAGGCCAGAAGATACCAAGCGACGTAGCGGAAGAAGTACTCTTCAGAGCCGGGGTGGCCAAAAACAAAAAGCCTAACGAGTTGAACCGAGAGGAATTGGAGAGAATCAAGGAAAATCTTCGAAACGTCTACGAGGAGGCACTGAGCGGGAAGGGCTACCTCGTTGAATCCGAAGGCGGCCCCGTGGCCTTCGAGCCGTTCGAGCCGCAACTGCTGTTATCACAAGGGTATAAAGTATCTGAAGGCGACTTGGATCGAATACTAGACGAGTACTTTGCGACGGTAACTAGCGAGGAGCTCGAAGAAAGTGTAGAAGAGAGGATTAAGAGGGAAGCTGAGAGGCTAAAGAAGGCAATGGAAGAGCAACTCAACTTAGCCGAAGAGTACAAAAAGCTTTCAGAGGACTACGAGAAGCTAGCTACTTTGTTGGCTTCCAACTACGCAGAGATAGAAGAACTCTTAAACAGCGGCAAAGAGTACGTCACGAAATTTAGAGAAAAAGAGCTCGTAGTGAAACCCGGTACTAATTTGGATGAATACATAAGGTCGTTATTCTCTAAGTCTAAAGAGTACGAAAAGAAATATAAAAGAGCTTTGAAAGCATACGAAGAGCTAAAGGAGGAACTAGAGAAAGTCGAGGAGAAAGTGAAAGAAGAGGTTGCCCGAGAGGTAGCTAAACTTAGAAGAAAAGAGTGGTATGAGAAGTACCACTGGCTAGTGACGAGCTCAGGCTTGCTTGCGATAGGGGGTAAGGACGCGAATCAAAACGAGGCAGTAGTGAGAAAATACCTAGGAGACGATGACATTTTCATGCACGCAGAGGTCCAAGGTGCCCCAGCGGTAGTCCTAAAGACCGAAGGGAGAGAAGTGACAGAGAAGGAGTTGAGGGAAGCTGCGTTCTTGACAGCATGTTACTCCAAGGCATGGAAGGACGGGAGGGGGTCGGTGGACGTCTTCTACGTTAGGGGGTCACAAGTGAGCAAAAGCCCTCCTCCGGGTCAGTACGTGGCTAAAGGAGCCTTTATAATAAAGGGTAAAAGAGGCTACATCAAAGATGTCCCCTTGAGGTTGGCGTTGGGCGTAGAACTAACGGAAGGAGGACCGCGCGTGATCGTAGGGCCCGAAGAACTAGTAAGGGAGAGGAGCTTCGCATATGCTGTCTTAGTTCCGGGAGAATCTGATAAGAGGAAGGTTGCCCAGAAACTAAAGAAGCAATGGATCAGCAAGCTGAGGGACCCGAAGCTCAAGGGAACTATAGAGGGTCTCAGAGAAGAGGAAATCATGGAGAGGGTGCCTGGAAAGAGTAAGATAGTAAAAGTCGTTGTTCAAGCGAAGGGGTCCGAGAAGTCTAAGAGGAAGTGAAAAAGGACGCAGAGTCGAAGTGAGGGAAAATATTATCCTTATGGTTGCCTTCCTCGTCGGAGAACCTTGAGAGATATCTTGGGTACGGCCCTCACCTCGTCCTCCCAGAAGGCCTTATTGTTAGGTTCGGGAGAGCTCGGTAAGGAAGTCGTCATAGAGCTTCAGAGGCTGGGCGTGGAGGTCGTAGCGGTCGACCGCTACGACCGCGCTCCAGCGATGCACGTAGCCCACAGGAGATATGTCATCAATATGTTGGACTACGACCAAGTGGTCGACGTAGTTCGTAGGGAAAACCCAGACGTGATAATACCAGAGGTTGAAGCAATAAACACCGATGCCCTCATGGACCTAGAAAGGGAAGGCTACTTCGTAGCCCCCAACGCGAGATCAGTAAAAATAACGATGAATAGGATTGAGCTTAGGAAGCTCGCAGCGGAAAAAGTAGGCGTTCCCACCACCCGCTACGCGTTCGCTAGTAATGAAGACGAAGCAGTAGAAGCATGTGAAAAGGTCGGTTATCCTTGTTTGATAAAGCCGGAGATGAGCTCCTCGGGCCACGGTCACACTTTAGCTTCTACTCCAGAAGAGGCCCAGAAGGGGTTCAAGAATGCCTTAACTGAAGCGCGCGGCAAGAGCGAAAAGGTTATAGTCGAGGAATTCGTGGAGATAGACAGAGAACTAACCGTCTTAACGTACAGACATGAAACAGGTAATGGAATAGAAACAGTCCCCCTTCCTCCCGTGGAGCATAAGAGACCTAAGGGTATATACTATTACTACGAGTCTTGGCATCCAGCCACGATCAATGACAAAATCGTGGAAAAGGCCAAAGACATGGCGGTAAAAGTAGTAGACGAGCTAGGCGGGTTAGGTATCTTCGGAGTCGAAATACTAGTTACGAAGGATGGGAGAGTCTTGTTCAGCGAGGTATCCCCCCGTCCTCACGATACGGGCTTGGTTACCTTAGCTAGCATGGAGCTGAGCGAGTTCGCCATCCATGCCCGTGCAGTCATGGGCCTCCCAGTCCCGCAGCCCGAGCTGTTGACGTCCGCGGCCTCCCGAGTCATACTGGCCAATGAGGCCTTGGAGCCCCCTTGCTTAAGGGGGGTAAACGAAGCCCTCAAGGTGAAGGGAGTCCAATTGAGGTGGTTTGCCAAACCGCGCAGTTACAAAGAGAGGAGGATGGGGGTTCTACTGGCAACTGGTTCCACAGTGGAAGAAGCATTGGAGAAGGTGAGGAGGGCAGCCGGGTTCCTAAAAGTAACCAAGTGTTAGGCACGGTGGGCTTGAGGGATCGCCTCTTTGCCTTCACCACTCCTCTTGTGGAACCTCGCGTATATCATGGCGTGGTCCTTGTCAAATGGGTCTAGGTGGACTATGTCGAGAATTTCGAAACCTCTAGACTTCAACACGCCTATTTCCCTCCTGAACACCTCTTCCGGACTCTTTGTCACGTCTACGCTCCTGGCCTTTATTGCCATTAACATGTAACCTCCTTCCTTCAAGAAGAAATCGGCATTGTCCGCGACGATCTCCGCCTGGTTGGGCTGGGCCACGTCCGCGTACAAGCCGTCGACCAGCTCCACTAGGTGGCGATATTCGCGCGGCTTCCTCGCGTCGCCCAATATTGGGAATATGTTTTTCCTTATCTCAGCTAAGTTAACGAACTCCCTCATGACTCTGGGGGCGAACTCGACTCCGTACAACCTGCCCTTTTCACCTATAATGTCGGAAACGTGGCTCGGAGTTGTGCCGGTGGCCGCGCCCAAGTAGAGTATTGAGTCCCCGGGCTTTATTGGAAGTTCTTCTATTCCTTTAACCAAAGCTGCTGCCAACTTGGATCGCTGCACGTTCCACTCACGATACTCTTCGCCCTGCCACTGGAAGAGCTTCTCGCCATAGACTCTGTGTCCGGGCGTCAGGTTTTTCGTCGCAAGACGTACGCTGCCGTCCTCCAACTCTACTACGTATACGTTCTTGTATTGGGGGTGCTCGTAAACGTTAACGACCTCAATTGGCATGCCCTTTCTAGCCCCCGCAGCGATGTGACTTATGGTATAAAAACTCCAAGGGCCCATCTGTCGGAGCTCTCGGAGGCTCACACGTAAAGCCTTAGATAATGCTCAATGGAGGGTAAGGTGCACGAGGGGGACGCGTGGTGGGGCCGCGGGGATTTGAACCCCGGACTACCGCCGTGTGAGGGCGGCGTCCTTCCGGGCTAGACGACGGCCCCCCAAACAACCCCGAGGTCTCGGAGGGCTGATGCCTCTTTTAAAGTTTTGCGTTAATACTAATACACCATTTTTGTAACGAGGACTCCAGGAGATGGAGGGCTTGAGGTACATCTTAGTTTCACTCTTAACTCTCGTAACCGTACTAAACGCGGTCACGACTCTCCACGTTTACTGGACAGACAATGAGAACGACACAGTAACATTTGTAGATAACTCGAAAGGTTACTATCCGCTCAAGCTATGCTTGTCGAGCTCGAGCGACGTATTAGCCCACTTGACCTTAAGAGGCGACTCCTTTGGCACACCTAAATACTACGAAACTATTCTGAGGATTACTCACGGTCGCGTTTGTAAGGACGTACTAATCTACTTTGATAAGAAACATATCAATACCGAAAGGTCGTACGACATCATTATAAATGCCAAGAATACTAACGGAATATACGCAGACATAGAGGTAAACGGTGTAAAGCTGGAGAAACTAGGCTACTTGAGAGTGCTGGGTTCCAAAGGCTCTAATCTAGGCGGCTGCGTAAAAGTTACCTCCAACGTCACGCATCCGTTCATAGGAGAGCGCGTGAAGTTCTCGGCTTCCAACTCTTGCACTGCTCCTCTGATTATTGAAATTAAGGCAGATATCGAGAACTTTGCGGACTTCGAACTCGCGAAGTTGGTTCTAAGTCAAGGTGGAAGAAAAGAAATTGAAGTTGCCGTCCCCAAGTTGGTGGCCGTGAATCTATTGGGCCTCTTCGGCGGTCCGACCGTGGCGGTTCGCGGTCTCTACGTGTCTGCAAACGGGACTACGATATACTACATCCCAGTGTATGATTACTTTACTTATTATATAAAACCAAACGTCAAAGCATCGTGGTATTCTAACGGTAGGGCGGTCAAGGCGGTGGGTAAAGGCGAAACTGTCACCGGATGCGTTGTGTTGCCCGACATCGTGCCCAGGACGAAGGTTCCCCCGCTCGAAGCCTCGTTAAAAGTAGTAGAAGACTTGAGCTTTGCCCCCGACGAGGTTGTGGCGAAAAAGAACTTCGTGATAAATAGGTTACCATTCAAGGTGTGTGTAAGCTTTATTTCGGAGAAGCAGTGGAACACCAGAGGATATAAGCTCGTTCTAGAGGTCGTAGAGAACGTGAAGGTTTTGAAGGGAAAGATCCCGCTGACTATAGGCGTCGAGGCGAGACCGGAGCTCTCCGTACGCTAACTTTTAATTACAACCTTATTTTGTAGGCGTGCAATGAAAATATACTACGAAACCTACGGCTGTGCAGTAATGCTCGGCGAGGCTGAGAGAACAGTAGAAGAGCTCAAGAGCAAAGGACACGAGATTGTGAAGAGCACTGAGGACGCGGACGCCTCCATAATATTTACGTGTACCGTGAGGTCCGAAACAGAACAAAGAATGACGTGGCGCATAAAGGAGCTTTGTAAGACTAGCAAGAGGCTCGTCGTGGCGGGCTGTCTCGCCAGCGCTCAGCCGGGATTAGTGAAGATGGTTTGTCCCAGGGCAGCGGTGGTCTCCAACTCGTCCCTACATGAGATAGAATCGGCTCTGAAAGGAGAGAAGAAATACTTGCTTAAAGGACGCAGGCCAAGGGATTGGCTGAACGCCGCCCCTCCCAAGGGGTTTAAGGTTATAATACCTATAGCTGACGGATGCCTAGGTAATTGTACATTCTGTATAACCAAGGTGGCCAGACCACGGCTGGTGAGTCAGTACCCAGAGTCGATAGTAGAATACGCTCTCAAAGGCGTTAAGAGGGGCGCCAGAGAGATCTGGTTGACCGCACCCGACGCAGCGGCTTACGGTAAGGACATAGGCTTAGAATTGCCCGATTTGCTAGAAAGGTTGTTGAACGTCTTGCCAGAAGATGTACGCGTCAGGATAGGCATGATGAGTCCCGACACGTTCAACGAAATAATAGATAGAATGTTAGACATTATGAGAGATCCGAGAATCTTTAAGTTCTTCCACCTACCGCTTCAGAGTGCAAGCGACAAGGTGTTAAAAATGATGGGAAGGAGGTACACCTATTCCGAGTACGTGGAAATAGTCCATAAGGTGCGAAAGGTATTCAATGACCCTACGATAGCTACAGACATAATGATTGGTTTTCCTGGCGAAGAAAATGAAGACTTCAAGAAGACTATAGAGTCATTGAAAGAGTTGGCATTCGAGAGGGTACACTTAGCTGCCTATACCCCGAGGCCTTTGACATTGGGGGCTCGGATGTCCCAAGTTAGAGAGGACGTGAAGTCGAGGCGCGTTAAGGAAGCAATGAGGGTGATAGAGGCCATAGGTGTCGAAGTCCATAAGAGGTACGTGGGTGGAAAGTTCAAAGCATTTGTAGACGAATACGACCCCAAACATAAAACTTTCATTGCGAGGCTATGGAACTACATGCCAGTGGTTCTGAAGGAGGAAAGTTCTCTAGGGGAGGAAATAACAGTTAAAGTAGAAAGTGCGACGTACTACGACCTAAGGGGTACTGTTTGGTCAGTAAGTTAGCTGCATGGGCCGTGACACACATCATCATGGTTTCGTTCATAATATTCCACGTTATCCACAAGACGAACCCGTACGTCTTAGGCTCGCACTTGCTAGAGTTACTAGCGTTTGCAGCGCTCTCGAGCTTGATCCCCAAGCGATATGAGAACTATTACTTTGCGTTCCTCCTCTATTACTTCACAACTACATCACTGACATTTAACAATTGGATCCTTGCGTTGCCAAACTACCTAGCTAAGGAAGACATCGTATGGGGAACGTTTGCGTTAGTCGCAGCCCTTATTTCCATCATTTTTGGCTTCGGCTTAAGGAAATTTTTGATGTTGTGTTCATTTATATCTGGTATAGTTTACCACTATGTCAAGGATGGTTTAATATTGGCGATGCATTTATCCTTTGCTCTCACGTTCATCCTATCACTCTTCGTAGACTTACACTTTATTGTCTGGTTGGTTAATTATATCACCTACGCGTTAAGGCGCCTCCGGGGGACGGTATGATAGAGTTGTTCCTGGCTCTGACGTGCAGCAACATAACTGTACCGTCGGGCCTCCCTTCGCCGTTCGTACAAACCCTGCTGAAGGATTACTCTAATTACACTCTAATTATATATGGCATCAACGAGGGGATTCCTTGTGCTAAGCTAAGGTCGTTCCTCGAGTACCTTTCAAGCTTGTACGGTTTCAAGGTGGTCTGGGTTCCCTTGCGCGGGGGGACGCCGCGGAACGCTACTGCAGTAAGGGTAGCCGAGGCCTTCGGCTTGTCATACGTGCCGATAACTGGCGTCTACTGTAGGAACAGACTGGTCGCCGTGGTGGTGGGTGACGTCGAGAACGAGACCTTTTGGTTAGACGAAGTTATGAGATGTACTAATGAGACCCAAGTCTTCAAAGGTCAAAAATTCTTGGGGGCGTGGAGGTCCTCGCCCGGTCCACTTGAATACCACATATTCGTCTTGGCCTTAATCGATTCTCTAAACCCAATAGGATTGACCGTCTTCACGTTCTATATATTGAGCTGCAAAAATATTAAGAAGAACTGCGTCCGCAACGCGGCCTCGTTCATAGTTGCCTATACCTTTGCACACGTGGCACTAGGCATGTCGCTCTCATTACTGCCTGCCTCACCTTACTACCCGGTTGTTGGAATTTTCGTGAGCTCGATGGTTATTATATCCCTTGTAAGGCCAAGTAGAAAACTCAAATTATTAACTAGTTGGGCATCTACTGTGATCAGCTCCCTTGTCGTCAAGAGGACATCGCCCATCATTCTAGGCCTCTTGGCGGGGAGCGTGGGAACGTCGCCGTGCGTGTTGGGAGCGTTCTTGAGCGCCGCTTCGCTGGCGGGCAGCAACCTAAGCGTGTGGGCTGCGTACGCGGCAATATACGCTACCGTGCCGAGCGCGGTGTTCGTCATGCTCGACCGCGGAGTCGTAGTAGATCCTAAGAGGGTGGTGCTTCCTCTGGCCACAGTGTCTCTGCTGACGTCGATCTACTTAACTGCAGTAAACTTCGGCTTCCTGCATCCCTAAAACGCTCAGAACACCTCTGGAACCTCTCCTCTCAAGAGCTCTCTTATCGCCCTAGCGACCCCCCTTATTTCCCACTGAGCCTTTGGATTATCCCTCAACTCTATTATGTGAAGCCACTCTCTCAAGTTCGCCGTTACCAACATCGACGTCCTTATGGCTTGTGGAAGCAAGAAGCGACAGTCTTCCATGGGCGCCGAGGAGCGGCACAGCGCGTATGAGTAGAGGGAATGCATCATTGAAAGTGCAGCAGTCGTCTTATTCACGCTTTTAGGCACAACGAAGAGCTCGCTTACGACTTCCTCGAGTTTTTTAGATAGCTCCCTGCAACCTATGCCCCTTTCCTCTAAGTCTTTTATAATTAACCTCTCTTCAAATTCGTTTAAGTCTTGTGACCCTACGTTTAACAACTTAATTATTTCATCCCAGCCGAGCACCTTTCCGAAAGCTCTTTCGAACGCCTTGAGTATCCTCGTCTCTGAGTAGCGTTGACTCTCTTGAGTCACGCTCAGCAAGCGGTGCCTTACCAACTGATGGGAACAGACTCTGGAGCACCCTTCAATGAAAAAAGTGAAGACTGCGTGTTCCAGCACGCTCGGGAAACTTTTCTTAGCCTCTTTGAGCCAGTCGCTCCAGCCCTCTTTCCACTCGCCCGTGAGGTAATGCTCTATTCCCTTCTCTTGAGCCTTTCCCGTAGAGACCTTCACCGCTAACAAAGGCAGAATTCTCGGATTATCAGAATTCTTAGCTATCAGACATACGGTCGTCCTCTCGTCAGAAGTAGAGACACTACATCTAGCGTTCTTCATTGCAGTTCCAGGCCCACCTCCTAATTGTTATAAAGTCTTTTGAGGCTCGCGGCAGTCGGGGAGCACATTGTCGTACGGCGGAATGCACGGAGTTAATGCCCAAGGCCACAAGGGCTGGATAACGGTTAGGTGCGCAATCCACGCCCGCTACGCGGACGTAAGCAAAGAACCGGTGTACAAGTGTCCCAAGTGTACCCCCAAGTACAACGTCTACTTCTGCGCCGAGGAGTACAGAGAGCTGGGCGGACGATGCCCCTACTGTAGGAGCAAGCTAGTCCCAGTGATATCCCTCAACGAGTGATAGCTTTGAAGAAGTTTTTATGCAACGGCCATTGGAGAGTCCTCATTTTAGAGGGCGAGGAGTGTGACCTAGTAGTGGTCGACGTTTATAAAAGGGATAGCGATGGCGAACTTGTTCTCCGAGGACCCCCAAACCTTTTGTTAGAGCGGCTGGAGGGCGCTGAAGTTCAATCGATTATGGGGGAGGCCATTTTTGTAAAGTTCTGTACAGAAAGGGCAAGTAGACCCGAAGAATACTTCGTAAAGGCGCGTGAGCTCCTAGGTCTTGAAGCCCCTCCGCCCGTGTGTGTCGAGGAAGAGCCTTGATCTGCGAGGTCCTAGCAGCCGCAGCGCTGGTCGTATCTCTCGTGGCCCTTTACAAGACGAATAGCTTAGAAATAGAAGTAATAGATATGAAGCTCGCCAAAAAAATTAGAAAGAAAATGAGGAGATATGTCGTCGTTTTGGTCTTGTCTGAAGACCCCGATAAGGTCGGAGAAAAGTGTATAGAAGACGCCGCCTTGGAATCCGTGAAGAGAGCTTACGGGGTCGTTGGGTTAGCCGTTGCTGACCCCAAGCTAGTCTACTTCGATCCAGACCTTAAGGTAGCTATATTTAGGACGAGCTTGGAAGGGGTCAAGATACTTTCGTCCTCACTACTCTACGTTGAAGAAGCATGCAAAACCAAGGTTAACCTCATCTCACTCAGAGCTTTCGGAACCCTCGCGAGCGCTCGGGAGAAGCTTCCTAAGCCCGGAAAGTACGTCAAAAACCTCTAAGAGAGACTCTATCTCCTTGAGGCCCTTCGGTGTGAGCTCCACTACTACTCTTGGCCTTTTCTCCCCTAACTCCTTCTTTATACTTACCAACCCGTCCTTCCTTAACTTTTCCAAATGCGACCACGCGTTGCCCGCAGTTAGTCCCAAGTCTTCGTACAACTCCTTGAAAGTCACTGATCCTCTACTAAGTAAATATGCCATTATAGCTATCTTGGTCAAATTCAACTTCTTGTTAACTAATTCCTTAATTATGTCTATGTCCTTTACTTTCGACACATTTTTCAGCCTCCTCTAGGTTTATCAACACTTCGATGAGTGTACTTATACTATATGAAACAGAAAGTACAAACGGTACAACGATGGGGTGAGTCGCCGCACTTAACATGCTCAAGCTCGCCAACACAACCCCGCTCACGAGTTTTTCGCGCCTAAACATGAATATCTTAATTAAAGAAAGTATAAGAAACGGAAAGGCCATAGCCACGTTGACAGGGACTGGCCATTTGGGCATTGCTAGCGTAATCACTACCAACACGGGAAACAACAAGAAGTCCGGAGCTCGAGAGTTCTCCTCTCTAAGTGTAACTATCTTAAAAGTGTACTTGAACGTCTTCTTAAATGTGTAGAACATGATTATACTGTACGTCAAGATAAACAACATCGTAAAAACAGAGCCGAGTTTGAAATCAGTAATTAAAATTTTAGAAAAAAACGCAGTAGTAAAAGCCGTCAGCGTTCCTCCCAAAGAGAGCGTTAAGGCAGTTAGGGCCTTGGCCAAGTAAGAGTTGCGACACGAGCTGATCTCCCTGAGTATTTCGGCAACCCTCTCTAACGCCCTTAGTTCCTCTTCGTTCAAGCCAACAGCCTCCGCAGAGGCCCTAACGGCACCGAATAATCAAGGATGGCCCTCCCAAGTTTGGCGAAGACCAGTAGGACCTTGTCAATCACCTTTACTGGGATATCTATATCTCTAGATTTCATAAAATGTGCCAAAGTAACGCCCATTGCGTAGGCAACGGAGGTCAGGGGTTCCCCCAGCTTGTTCATTGATACTGCGTAGGCTACGAAAGGGGACGCGGCCGCCATTACTTCCCTCCTAAGCCTGGGGTCTAAGACACTGTGTACTCTTAACGCCGTATAGGCAGCTAGGGCTACCAACATCGCTATGTAGACGTATGCAGCCTCCTTTCCTAAGACCTTAGCTAATAAGCGAGCGGTGAGAGGTAACTTTGACGTCTCTCCGGTCACGGCGTATTCTTGAATCAACAACCAGTGGGGCAAGATCATGTTCTTGATTATATTTATGAGCGCATATATCCAAGCTATTATAACCATAACTATTGATATGAATTTGTTAAGTACAGCTAACTTCCCTTTCAGAGACGGGGGCTTAGTCATTAATCCTATAACGAACATTGTAATAGGACCCATCACGGCCTCAGCAGTCGCAGCCAAGGCAGCTAAAGCCGGCCACGCGAACAAGTACCTAGCAAAACACCCTCGTTCGCTCTCGCAGCCCTCAGTAAGAATAGTACGCAAGCTCGTAAGCGAGATCATAGCTAGTAGGGTCTTTATTCCGTCCTTTACGTTCCGGAAGAAGGCTAAAATGCCCAATACTAGTGATACGACGAACGCCCCGACGAAGGTTAGGGGACCGGGGACGAAGGCTATCCAGAACAACGCAACCCCGCTCAACACCGCCAGTCGTGCTCCCTTGCCGAGCCCCTCCAACCACGCCCTGAGCCCGACGAGGTACAAATAATCGAAGAAGATTACCAAGGGTATGAATATAACGAACGAGGCCTCTATGATTATCCCCGATACCAAAGCTTCCACGCTCAGATGCGAGCACAAATCTTCACTGCGGCCTTTGGCCGCTCGGCTCCCGGATTCCTCTTCATAGACCTAGACACCTTTTTACTTCGTTTATTATCTTCTCGACGAGTTCTTGCGTCACTAAGTCTTCCGGCGTGCTGTCGTCTTGCGGGAATATCAGTTCGACACACTCTTTGGGGGTCTTTTCAAAGGGAGTCTTTCCCTTCTTACACAAGTTTAAGGCGTGACACGCTAACACGAGTGCTTGTGCATAACGTCCCATTGTCATTAGTATTTCTGCAGTCCACAAGAAGTCTTCAGCCGACTTGATCCAAGGGTTCACTTGATCTACACACCCCTTTAGTTGCCGACATTAGGTACCCAAAAACTCTGCCCGAGGAGTGAAGGCTTGGGGTATCGAGGCTACGCCTTGGGTTCGCAGCCCCAGTGGCTCAACGACTTTATCAGCTCTCTTAAGTTTGATAAGGAGATTTGTCCTTACGTCGTAGACGTGTTGGTGGTTCACATTAATGAATTGGAAAAGAAGGGTTACGTCTCTCATAAGGATGCCGAAGCGTTGAAGGAAATGCTGCACAGCTTCGACTGCTCAGCTACTTACAGCGGTTACGAAGACGTTCACGAGGTCATCGAATATTACCTAATCGGAAAGATTGATGCTGCAAAACAGATAAACCTCGGTAAGAGCAGGAATGACCAAGTTGCGACCGCCATAAGGCTGAGGGTCAGAGAGGAGCTACTTGAGACTGCTGCAGCCGTGTACCACCTCTTAAAGGCTCTGTACGTGAAGGCCAGACTTCACAAAGATGTCTTCTTCCCTACCTTCACCCACCTACAGCCAGCACAACCCGCCAACTTCGGACTGTTCTTGACTAGTTTCGCCGAAGAGTTTGTAGACGGTCTAGAGCTATTGGAATCTGCATTAGAGATCGCCGACAAGTGTCCCCTAGGGGCTGCGGCTGCTGCCGGAAGTACGGTGGATCTAGGCCGTTATGAGAGGTGTAAGGAACTCTGTTTTAAAGACTTGGCGTTCAACACGCTTTACGCAACGACCACGAGGAACTTCGCGTTAGCCTCGCTGGGCGCGTTGGTAAGTCTTTCCACGCCTTTGCTACGCTTCGTAGAAGACATGTTCGTCTATACAACCCCTCCCTTCAGCTTAATAATGGTTCCATTGGAACACGCCGGAACTTCATCGATCATGCCTCATAAGAAGAACCCAGCGACGCTCGAAGTAGCTAGAGCCGAGCTGTCGAAGCTCATAGGGTATTACGTTTCCACCTTTAGTGTATTGAAAGGACTGACTTCTGGTTATAACCTCGACTTGCAGCAACTCACGCCGCTGCTATGGCCAGCCTTCAAGACTTTTAGAAAATCAATAATGGTGATAGCAGACTTCGTGTGGAAAATGGAAGTGAACGAAACGCGCGCGAGGGAATTCTTAAAGTATCCGTTACTCGCGGCAGACCTCGCTGAATACTTAGCTAAGAACAAAGGGTTTACCTTTAGAGATGCCTACGCTGCTGTGGCAAAGACTCTAAAGAAGCATGGAGACGACTTGACGGCCACAGCAGAGGAGTTGGTTGGGGACGAGTGGAAGTCCGTTGAGAGGGAGGCAGTGGCCGCCAGGAGAGCTCCAGGGGCTCCTGGTAACTTAGACCCCGTTTTCACCAAAATTGAACGGGCGCTGTCGAGAGTAGGTCGCCTCCTCATAGCTAGAGAGGAGCTAAGACAGTGTCCTAACTCTTAACTTCACCTTTTGGCCCCACTCTCGGTAAGAGTCTTGGCGAAAGAACTCCGGCTGAGAGTCGCTGAGGCGAAACAAAGGGATGTGGGGAGGAAGATAGCTAGGATCAGTAGGAAGAACATGAAGGAACTGGATGTAGTCACTGGCGATTTCGTCGAGGTAGAGGGCCCTAAGGGAAGCGTAGTACTCCAAGTTTGGCCAGCCTACCCCCAAGACGAGGGTAAGGACATAATCAGGATGGACGGTTACGCCAGAAACCAGATAGGCGTCAGCGTGGGAGATTACGTAACTGTAAGGAAGACTAAAGTAGAAGAGGCCGCCAGAGTGGTCCTGGCTCCGACGGAGCCCTTAGAGTTCGGCCCCGATTTCGTCGACTATGTGAAGAGGATACTGATGGGTAAGCCCCTGATGAGGGGAGAGAAGGTACAGATCCCGTTCTTCGGGAGCACCATAGAACTAATAGTTACTGCCACCCAGCCCGGCGCGAAAGTATACGTGACCGATAAGACGGAAATTGAAATAAGCAAGAAACCAGTCAAGGAAGAGGCCGTTCGGGGCGTGCCCAAAGTAACGTGGGAGGACATAGGCGACCTCGAGGAGGCAAAAGAAAGGTTGAGAGAAATAGTAGAACTACCCATGAAACACCCAGAGATATTCAGGCACTTGGGCATAGAGCCCCCCAAGGGGGTGCTCCTCTACGGCCCCCCTGGCACGGGCAAAACTATGTTAGCTAAGGCGCTGGCCAACGAAATAGGTGCTTACTTCATTGCCATAAATGGACCAGAGATAATGAGCAAGTATTACGGAGAGAGCGAGCAGAGGCTCAGGGAGATATTCGAGGAGGCTCGCAAAAACGCCCCAAGCATAATATTCATAGACGAGATAGACGCGATAGCCCCCAAGAGGGATGAGGTCACCGGAGAGGTCGAAAAGAGGGTAGTCGCCCAGTTGTTGACCTTGATGGACGGCCTCCAAGAGAGGGGGAGGGTGGTCGTAATAGGCGCGACCAACCGGCCGGACGCCATAGACCCCGCCTTGAGGAGGCCCGGAAGGTTCGACAGGGAGATAGAGATACCGCCGCCGGACAAGAGAGCCAGAAAGGCCATCTTAGAAGTTCACACGAGGAACGTCCCCTTGGCGGAAGACGTAGACTTGGAGAAGCTCGCCGAAATGACTCACGGCTACACCGGGGCTGACTTAGCGGCGCTTGTAAAGGAAGCCGCTATGAATGCACTAAGGAGATTCTTCAAGGAGAAGGGAATAGACCTAACTAAGGTAGAGAAGGTGCCGGCCAGCGAGCTGGAGAAGTTGAAGGTCACGTTCCGCGACTTCCTAGCTGCCATGAAAGTGGTCCAACCAACACTAATGAGGGAGGTCTACATAGAGGTACCAGAAGTACACTGGGAAGATATAGGTGGCTTAGAGGAAGTCAAACAACAACTGAAAGAGGCGGTCGTCTGGCCGTTAAAACACCCAGAGTTCTTCACAGAGATGGGCATAGAGCCCCCCAAGGGGATACTCCTCTTCGGGCCGCCCGGGACCGGCAAGACCTTGCTAGCCAAGGCAGCGGCCACCGAAAGCCAAGCGAACTTCATAGCGGTCAGAGGGCCGGAGGTGTTGA